>DYLN01000010.1:0-16696 GCA_020722085.1 Melioribacter roseus | reverse complement strand
AAAAAAAGATAAGGTACAAAGAAAAGCCGTTGTGAAAACGGCTTTTTTATTTTGGCATTCAGAGATGTGTGTTAAGCAAGTCAAGAAATTATTATTCACCCGCTATTGTTGGAATTGTAAATGTGAACTTGCTGCCTTTCCCCTGTTCGCTTTCGACAGTAATATGCCCTTTATTTATCTCAATTAGTTCTTTGGCTATTAAAAGTCCTAAGCCGCTGCCGCTTTCATTTTTAGTGCCGGAAGTTGTAAAGCTTAAATCAAATCTGAATAGTTTGCTTTTGTTTTCATCAGAAATACCGATTCCATAATCTGTAACTGTAATTTCAACACAATTTTCTTTTTGAATTTCTGAAATTTCTATTTTATTATTTTCGTTAGAAAATTTTACTGCGTTTGAAATGAGATTGCGGATAACGGAATAAATCATATTTTGATCCGCATAAACATTGCAAGGGTCTGCTAGTTCGATTACAAAATTTATGTTCTTCATTCTTGCAGAAAATTTATACAATGATAAGACCTTATTTACCAAACTCGTAAGGTTAAAAACTTCCGGTTCGTAAAAAAGTCTGTTTGTTTGTATCCTCGACCAGGCAATAAGATTTTCCAGCAGTTCGTAAATATCGCTTGTAATTTTATAAATATTATCTATGTATTCTTTTTTTTCGTAGTCTGATAATTCATTAAAGTCATTTTTGAGAAATTCCGTATAACTTAAAAGACCAGTGAAGGGACTTTTAAGATCGTGTGCAATAAGAGAGAAAAATTTATCTTTATCGGATACATGAATATTCGGTGCAGTTTTATTTTGTAGTTTACTGTTTTGATAAATTTTAGGACTGTTATTTTCTAAATTTCTTTTAATGTTTGTATTAATTAAAAAAAATATGCCTCTTTTATTATTTTGCTGATCAAAATCTGTATTTATTATTAAGGGGAAATAAAGTTCAGGATTTGCATTCATATTGATGCAGTAATTTGTCTCAGCAAGATTTTTTTGATTTAGTATGTGGTTAATTTCTAGAATATTTTTGTTGTTATCTTTTATCGTGAACAGGTTTGTAATTTTTTTATTGATTATCTCTTCTTTTCGGGAAACCGGACAATAATTAAAAATGCTGCCTGTGAAATCACGAATTATTCCGTTAGTATCGGTATAAATTAATACCTCTGATATTTTTGAGAGCAGAGATGTTAAGCCGGCATTAAATGAGAATGGTGTGTTAATATTAATATTACTTTCTTGCATTTAGATTGATTGTCTATCAATCATGTTAATTTTTACTCTTAAGTAAGTTAATGAATTATTCTGTTTATTAAAAGAAGCTGAATATGATAAGCTGGCTGTTGAGAATAACGCGGCGCATAATCAATACTGATTTGTTTGCAATTTTTATTTTTTTTACCGTAACAATAAACTCAAATGCAGTTATTGGACAAAACGGACGCTCAAAAAGTTTTTATTCTGATGGAACAGTCAGAGCAGATATATCGTATGTCAACAATATATATGACGGGATATCGTTTTGGTTTTATCCAAATGGAAATCTTCAGTATGAAAAATCTTATAGTCTAGGTAAATTAAATGGCTGGATTAGGGAATTTTATGAGACCGGACTCCTAAAAAAAGAATATTACATTACTGACGGAGTTATTGATGGAGTTTATAAGTCATACTATGAAAATGGTCAGTTGGATGAAGTGATTGAATTCAGTAAAGGGAAAAGAGTTTCTTATAAGAAATTCCAGCTTGATAATTCATTTAAAGCTCCGGCGGAAAATTATTTAGCCGGCAATAGACAATTGGAACTTCTGCAGAAGAAAAATCAAATACTGATTTGTGACGTGGAAGTATGCCCCATTCCAATTGAAGGAATAAATTCGATTCAAAAAAAATTGGTTTATCCCGAACATGCTTTAATGTATGGCTTGGGAGGGGAGGTAACTTTAATAGCAACTATTGATACGAACGGCAATGTGGTTAACACCGAAATTATAAAACATCTTGGTCTGGGTTGTGATGAAGCAGCTGAAAAAGCAGTGAAACAAACAAAGTTTATCCCTGGTCAAAACAAAGGTAAAATCGTTGAGTCTCATGTAACACTAACTATAGATTTTAAGATAAATGAGCAGCAGAAATTAGCTGCAAATAATTTTCAAGCACTGACAAATAAACCTTCGGTTCAGTTCGATAAGAGAATCAATTTTGAGAACAATCAAGTCGGAAATAAAGTTGAAAAGAAATATTATCAGTGCAGTATAGATGAGTGTGCTGAACCAGTAGGAGGACTTGAGGCAATTATAGAGAAAATAAATATACCTGCTGTTGCGAAAAGATTAAAACTCAAGGGCGACATAACTGTAGAAGCAACAGTTGACCGGTTCGGGCTTGTGCGCGACACAAAAATAATTAATGGAATTGGTTATGGTTGTGATAGTGCCGTTGAATCTGCAATATTTGCCGTTAAGTTTATCCCCGGCAAACAAAATTCAAAAGAAGTTGAATCAAAAGTGATCCTAATAATACCTTTTGATTACAGCCGTTAGCGTGTTAAACTTACCAAAATTTTTTTAAACTCGTCTTCTATTGCTTTGCCTTTATTTGATGCATACCATTTGTGTAATTTTCCCAGGTAATGTTCTTTAGGAATTCCATCCTGCTTTGCTTTTATTACAAATGCTTGAGCTTCTGCCGGTCGTGGTCCCCACTGAAAAAGCTCATTCCCCTGACAGTCAAAAGCAATTAATTTAGGAATACTTCTTGACTTTCCATCGGTTAGGTATTGATCCATGATGTCAAGATTTTCATCACGCAGCAGGATTCGCAGATCAATCCTTTGATTTTGTTCTGCGATATAAGGCGAAATCTGTGCTGAATCCCCGCACCAGCTTTCTGTGAGAATCATCCATATTTGTGGTTTATTAATTTTCTTTACTAATCCAGATAATTCTTTGTCAATTTTGTATGTTTTATTAACCCAGATTATCCATTAGGGAAATTTATCAATAAGATATTAGTAACATAACTTGTTAAATGATAAGTATTAAATCCCGGCTTAGATTTTCTTGTGCTAGTGGTTATCCATACCTTCGGTAAAAGATTTTCTTACGGTTATACTGCGTTCAAGCCCTTAGAAAATCTTAGTCGATTTGTCATTAGTGTTTTTCTAATGACAAATTTGGGATTAATTCTTGTACTCCTCTGGAAATTAAGTTTTATACGGCTGTTTTTATTTTCTTCTGCTTGAGTCTTGAATTTTTCGATATAAAGCTGACAGGTTAATCCGTTATGTGGTCTTTTATCTTCAAAAAATTTTTTAGGCATTGGGTTCCCTGTATTTCCAAAAAATCCTATTTCTACAACTGCTGAAACCAACTTTAGTTAAAATTGTTCCATAAATTGTAATGTTTGAAAGCTCATAAAATCAAACATCATTTGTTCAATAAATTATACATTTATGCTACAAGAGAATTTAAAAGCGTTGTAATTCTTAAAAAAATAATGGCATTAAGATTGAGGAGAT
Source organism: Melioribacter roseus (assembly GCA_020722085.1). Lineage (GTDB taxonomy): Bacteria > Bacteroidota > Ignavibacteria > Ignavibacteriales > Melioribacteraceae > Pyranulibacter. The sequence goes on along the minus strand of DYLN01000010.1, from coordinate 13,172 downwards.
ATAGTTGAAACTTTTGGGAGGTCGTCATGAAAAAGCTGATAATTGTTGCTTTTGTTTTATTTGGTGCAGCATCAATTTCAAAAGCCGAAAATTTTAGAGGGGGAATAACATTTGAATATTTTTATTCTACACTATCTCCTTACGGCGAATGGATTCAAATAGATGCCGGATTATACGGCTGGCATCCGTATAGCATAAGAGCAAATTGGCGTCCGTATATGATTGGTAGATGGTACTGGACAACAAACGGCTGGTACTGGGATTCTTTCGAACCTTTTGGATGGGCAGTATATCACTACGGAAGATGGTACTATGATGATTTTTACGGTTGGATCTGGATACCGGATTACGAGTGGGCGCCGGCTTGGGTAGAGTGGAGGTATAATGATGATTATATTGGCTGGGCACCTTTACCTCCTTATGCAAGATTCAGTATCAACTTCGGGATACATTTTTCAATAAGCTGGCACTCGAGACCTATTTACTGGAATTTTGTGCCGTATAGACATTTTTGCCACGTTAATGTTTACAATTATATTCTTGATGATAGAAATGTAGACAGAATTTTTTCTCGAACAAGATATAGAACAAATTATTACAGCAACAGAGGAAGAATTGTAAACGGCGGAATTGATAAGGATTTTGTTGAACGAAAAGGAGGTTACAGAATTACTGAACGCTCTATTGAAAGAACCGATAATTATGATGCTTATAAAAAATATAGAAACGGTAAGTCAGATCGGCTGATTGATTTTGTACCTTCTGAAAGAGAGATTTCTAAATACAGAGATTCAAGGAAAGTTGAGGCTAAAAGATATTCAGGAAGAAATAATCTTCAGCTTGATAAAATTATTATCGAAAAAAATAATATAGAGAGAAGAAACTTTGGTGATCGCAGCAATAAAGGTGGTAATGATATAAGATCGAGAGGATTAGAAGAAAATAGATCCAGTGGTCAAAGATCCGGTGGAAGAGAATTAAAAAAATACGAAGAAAAACGAGTCCCTATTTTTAGAAGTTCTGAGAGAAAATTTGAAAGACCAAGGGAAATTCAGCCGGAAAGAAGAAATTCAGCACAGAAAACAAAAAGAATATCCGCTCCTGAAAGAAAAGTAGAAAGAAGGCGATAGTTCAAATCGCCTTCCTCTTTTTTTATAGCCCCTCTTCACTTATTAAATATGCCATTATTGCAATTGCAGCACTGCCAAGCTCCATTTCTCTCGGATTTACGGTTTCGAGAATGTCGTTATCTGAATGGTGAAAATCAAAATATCTTTGATTGTCGGTGGCATACCCCAAAAGTGCTTTTGCATTCGTTATTTTAGAAACGTCAGCCCCGCTGCCACCTGGTCGCACCCAATCAATTAAAGCTGTGTTCAACACGGGCAGCCATGTTTGCATTTTCTTGATTACCGTTGAATCGGCTGTAACATAAAAACCTCTGGGAGTAAATGCACCTCTGTCTGATTCAATTGCAGCAAGATTCGTTTCATCTGATTTTCTAGCGAACTTGCCATACTTTTTGCTGCCGCGGCCGCCGTTTTCTTCATTAACGAAAAGTACACATCTGATAGTTCGTTTTGGTTTTATATTCAGCCTGTTTAATAGATCAAGGGCTTCAATTGTTTGCAGACTTGGAGCTCCGTCATCCTGTGCGCCGCAGCCTTTATCCCAGCTATCAATATGACCGCCGACAACAATAATATCTTTTGGCTTTTCTCTGCCTTTTATTTCACCGATTACATTGTAGGATTGAGTGGCAGGGAGCGTGCTGCAATCCAGTTTCAATGTTATTGTTAGATTTGGCTCTTTCTTAATAGCTTTTTCTAAAAAGTCGGCGTCAAGCCATCCGATTCCGACGCTTGGAACTTTCCTAAGCGAATCAGCATAATACATTACTCCCGTATGGGGGACGTTGTCATGTTTGGAAGTGATTGACCTAACAATTGCTGCAATACCTCCGGCTTTTGCTGCTTCTATTGCACCTCGAATTCTTTGATCGACCGCTCTACCGTACGCACTAAATGTGTTTGTTAATGATTCATCAAACGGACGATTGAAAAAAATAATTTTCCCTTTGGCTTTATCTTTATTTTGCTGTAGTTCATCGAAAGTTTTTACTTCAAGCACCTCTCCTGTAATGCCTTCTTTAGGTGTCCCAACACTTCCACCGAAAGCCGCAATCCTTAAAGATTTCCCTTTGTAATTTTTAGAACGTGAAATTACTGCATCTTCAATTTTCCCTCTTACCCAATGTGGTACCATAACTGGCTGAAGCCAAACAGAATCGAAACCTAATTGCTTCATTTTATTTTCTGCCCAGTGAATCGCTTTAATTGAATTCTCCGAGCCGCTCAATCTTGGACCAATTTCGCAAAGTTCTTTTAACCACCCGTAAGCTTTTTTTTCGATTAATGCGGAACGGACTAATTTATCTGCTGTTTCCTTGTATTGTCTTTCATCTTTTAATGTTTGGGCATTTAGTGTGAGAAAACTGAGAGTAAAAAATAAAACGGTCAAAATCACATCAAGCCTTTTCAATTTTCCTCCAATAAAAATTAATGAAGTAAAATAAGATGGTTTATTTGAAAATGAAAGGAAATAATTACAAAGAAGTTTAAAACGAAAAACCCGATTGGGAAATCGGGTCGTAGAAAAAATTAGTATGCTTTTATTTTGCCTTTATGAACAAGTTTGGCAAGAGGTGCAGTTCCATTTTTCGAAATTGTGCGGAGTGCCTTTGCTGTCAATTTTACAGTTACAAATTTATTTAATTCCTTCACCCAGATTCTTTTCTTCTGAAGATTTGGCAAAAATCTTCTTTTGCTTTTGTTATGTGCATGCGAAATACTATGACCGCTTACAGGACCAACACCGGTTACTTGACATTTTCTTGCCATTTTTTCCTCTTTTTTGCTTAAAAATTGAACCCAAATTTAAGCAAAATATCGCCATTTTAGCAAAGTTTTATGCTGTTAATTTTCAAGTAAATCTTATAATTAAGCCTTTGCACGCATTCCGAGTTCTCTGTCAAGAATAAAAAGCGCACTTTTGTTATCGCCGATCATATTAAATTTTTCAATAATTAGAGTGATGGAAGCGACTTCCTCTATCTGTTCGTTTACAAACCAATGTAAAAAAATATTTGTTGCATGATCCTGCTCGGCAACAGCCTGGTTTGCCAGCTTGTTAATCCTATCGGTTATGTAAAGTTCATGTTTATGTGCATCTTCGAAAACGGCAAGGGGAGATTTCCATTCTTCATTAGGTTTTTCCAATACAGCTAACTTTACCCTAGCACCCACCTGAATTAAATAATTATAAATCTTCATGGCATGTTCATATTCTTCGCTCGATTGTATTTTCATCCACGCAGCAAACCCTTTAAAATTTGTTGCTTCAAAATAGGCTGACATTGCCAGATATAGGTATGAAGAATACAATTCCGCATTAATTTGTTCGTTTAGTGCTTTTGCCATTTTAGCTGAGATCATTTCTGCCTCCTTTATATATGTAATGTTTTATATTAATTATTAAAAGTGGTGTTTGATAATAACAATACAAACGATAATTTTCAAAAAATAATTTTATTTATTAATTCAAATCCTAGTGAATATGAGAAATTTTATTATTTTTTTGCTGCTTTTCTTTAGCATTATAACTTACATCAGCGCGCAAACAATTAATCAAGAATGGACTACATATTCTGAGAAATCAAATTATACAGGTACACCGACTTACAATGAGACCATATCATATCTAAAAAAAATAGAAGCCGCTACTCCGTATATAAAGTTAATTTCATTTGGTAAATCTCCTCAAGGAAGAAAATTATATGCGCACTTGTATCCAAACAAAAATTTTTTACTCCGGCAGAAATCAAAAAAATAAATATGGATGGGAAAAAATTAATCGAGATGAATCGTAAAGCTGATCAATGGGTAATTCAAGATTATTTTAATGAGACAAATTATCTACCATTATCTTTTGAAACTGCTGATAACTATAATATGATCACTTTCAAAAGCATTGAATCAATCGAAAAAGAAAGCTGGATTACAGGTTCAATAGAATGAAATTGCACGGGATAAAGATTTGTATTATAAAAAGTGAACAAAGAGTTGTTGCCGAAAAGTATAAATTCTTTGATGTAAAGCTTGTATGCAGATCATTTGAAGGTCATCAGATTCCTGTATATAAGTATGAAATTTTTACGACACAGTCACACTAAAGCCAAATGATTTTCTCGTAAAAACGAATCAGAGAACTCTCGAGGTAATAGCTAATTTGCTCGAGCCGTTAAGCGGCGATTCATTTCTTGCATGGGGATTTTTAAATACTATTTTTGAGAGGGAAGAATATTTTGAGACTTATTCTATGGAGCCTGTAGCTGAGAAAATGGCTTCAGAAAATCTAAAACTAAAAGAAGAGTTTTTGCAAGCCGTTAATTCGGATGAGAAACTGAGAAACAATCCTTATGCACGACTTCAATTTTTTTACGAAAGATCAAAATATTATAATAATCACCAAAATATTGATCCGATAATGCGATTAACAAATAAAAATACAAATTAAAATATTAATATCATCTGCTGTCTAAATATGAGGATCATAAAAAAATTATTATTGTTTATAATGTTCTTTATAGTTCTGTCTGCTGCAATTACTCTTGTTTTTAGATTTGTTAATCCCGCAGCAACTGCAGTAATTTTATCTAAGTCTGGAAATCCGATTACTCAATTAATTTCGTTAAAGTATTATGAGCAGAAATGGGTGGGGATTCAAAATATTTCCAGTTACGCCTCGCTTGCCGTTGTAGCATCAGAGGACCAAAGATTTTTTGAACACTTTGGATTTGACTTCGAGCAAATTGAAAAAGCGATGAAAGAAAATGAAAGGCGGAGAAGAATTCGTGGGGCAAGCACTATTACACAGCAGACTGCAAAAAATCTATTTCTTTGGCAGGGAAAAACTTTTATTAGGAAAGGATTGGAAGCTTATTATGCACTTCTTCTCGAGTTAATATGGGGCAAAAAGAGGATACTTGAAGTATATTTAAATATTGTGGAACTTGGAGAAAACATTTATGGTGTAGAAGCAGCATCAAGAATATTCTTTAAAAAGTCTTCTGCATATCTAACTTCTGCCGAAGCGGCTTTTTTAGCTGCAGTGCTTCCAAATCCTATCAAAAGAAAAGTAAGCAGACCGTCGTCGTATTTGTTAAGAAGAAAAGAACAGATAATGGTACAGATGAATTTAATTGGTGGGCTTAGCTTTATCAAAAGTCGTTTGAATTAAGAAGTTTGGACTGTCAAACTTTGTTCTGTTGTATTATAGCCGGACGTAATTTGGTTGTATGCTCCGTTGGTCGCAATGCTCTGCGCTGGAGTTGACGGACTCCCGACAGGGTTCGTTCGAGGTCTGACGACTAACGAGCGGAAAGGGGGGGATTCGAACCCCCGGTCCCGGAAACCCGGGACAACGGTTTTCGAGACCGCCGCATTCAACCACTCTGCCACCTTTCCACAGAATTTTTTTGCTCAGCAAAAGTATGAAATATTGGACTTATTTCATAAAATTAGTTTTGTGAGAAGAAAATGTATTAAAAAAATTTATAGTAAATGACGAAATATTTATATTTGCGCTCATCTTTTATGAATGGGAAAATTTTTTTGAAGTTTTTGCTCTTTGAGAATTCAGGCAGAAAAAGAGGAGAGATGCAGGAGTGGTTGAACTGGCACGCCTGGAGAGCGTGTGTGCGGGGAACCGTACCGTGGGTTCGAATCCCACTCTCTCCGCAAGTTTTTTGAAAATTAGCGGGGTTATTTTTAGAACTTTACAAAATGTTTTTTCTTTTTGTACAAAGAATAAAATTCAAACGCAGCTAAAACAAATACAGGCAGATACTCAGCTAATAATACCTGCCAATATTCATTCCACTCGCTTTTTAGCACATAGTTTAAGACAGTAAAAGATGTCAAGCTGCTTACTACAGCGTAGGAAATTCCGCTTAAAGCAGGGTAAATAGGAATTAGTAATACCAGCCAGGCAATATACCATGGATGTACAACCGGTGAAAAAAGCATCAGCATAAGCACAGAATAAAATAACTTTGCTTTTATTTCCAGTTGGCTTAAATAAATAGGTATTAAGGCAGTCAGGAGCAAAATCCCGCAAATCGTTCTGCTGGTTTGATTGTTTTTTACAAAATCATCGACAATGTGAAAAATACTTCCGTTAAAAGTCCAATTCTTGGTAAATATAAAAAGAGATTCAAACGGATTTGAGTGAAAAATGTATGGTAGAAATTGAAGTGAAAAAATAACCAGCGGAGATAATGTTACTAAGATTCTATTTTGCCATTTTCTCTCAAAGAGAAAAAAGACAGGAATAAAAAGCAGCCCTACCGGTTTGATTGATAAAGAAATGCCTAAAAAAATAGAAGCGGCTATTATTCTTTTATCGAAAAAAAACAAAAGCGACAGAATCAAAAATGTAAGTCCCAAACCATCCAGATGAGAATCGATTGCAAATTGGATAATTGGCAGCGGACATAGAGCATAAAACAAAACATATCTTTCATTAATCTTATTTTTACGTAACAATTTAATGAGCACGAAAATGGTTATAAGTTCACCGATAAAAAGAAACAGTTTGTAGCCCCATACATTCTCGCCGCTGAGAGAATACGAAATAAAGAAAAACCATTCACTCAAAGGGAAATAAATTGTTTTTAAGTTGGGGAAGTTAATTTTTGCAGGAAGTATTTGTGAATGTAAATTACTCAGTTCAGTGTCATTCGGTGCAAATGCATAAGGGTTTATGCCGTAGGTTTGAACTTTTCCATCCCAAATATATCTGTAAATATCATCCGAGCCGATAGGCGTTGTGTTGATAAAACTAATTCTAATTATAAAGCTAACTACGAGCGAAACAAGAAAGAAATTTTTTGAGATGCCGGTTTTGAAAATAATAAGGCTCAATAGAAGATAAATTAAAGATGAAGAAAGATAAACAGTAACATAGGTCTGAATCGGTTTCCAGCCGTCAATGTTAAAATGAAGCAGAGAAAATATTGCAGTAAATAATATCAGGAATATTGAATAGAATATTTTATTTTTTCTTTGCATTTAGTTTTTTAATAACTAGGAATAAAAAATAATTAAACGAATTGTAAATGAGAAAAGTATTTTCCAAAGAGAATTATCATGAAGGCAGGAACTTATAGATAAAAGTCCCTCGAAAAAAATCATTTATTACTTTAATAAAGACAGAGAATTTTACGCTGCTAATAAATTTAACTGTTAAAAGAAGAAATTAACACGCCGCTTAAGAGTCAGTGTAGAAGAAAGGGTTGCAAAGCAGAATGTCTTTTTTGCGAAGACACTGACCTTGTGAAATATGCAGCTATTAATTAAACTGTTTCTTTATTTGCAGTTGTTCCAGTACTCAATTTCCACAAAAATATTGTTAAAATAAGAACTATGCCCTGTGCAGCTATTGTCTCAATGGTTGGATAAATTCCCAGCCAAGAAAAATTAATTTTATAAGGGATAAGAGTAGAAGTAGAGTACCCGCTTTCTTGCAGTGCGTGAATTCCTTTACCTATAAGTATGACTGACAGAACTGCTATTGTTAAAGCAGAATATTGAAATAATTTTTTTATCGGAAGTCTTGCTGTAAATTTCACTGCTATCCATGAAAGAATTAAAACAATAATTAGAGTTGAAGCCGCTCCAAAATAAACACCGTTTGTTCCGCTCTTATCGGATTCTAAACTTACAGCAGAAAGAAAGATTGCTGATTCGAAAGCTTCTCTGAAAACTACTATGAAAGAAATTACTGCGAGTCCCCATTTATTGTTGCCTTCAGCCAATTTTACAATTTTTCCTTCTATGAACTCTTTCCATTTTTTCGCTTCGGTTTTACTGTGAAGCCAGAAACCGACGTACAAAAGTATTATCACGGCAATTAGTGAACCGATACCTTCCATTAACTCGCGGCTTTGTGCGCCAAGTGCCGTAAGCAGGTTTGTAAAAAACATACTTAAAATTCCAATAAATAATGCAGCGATCCATCCGCTGTGTACCCACTTTGCGGCTTGTTTTGCTTGCAGTGATTTCAAAACACTAAGAATTGTTGCTATAATTAAAAATGCTTCTAGACCTTCACGAAGCAAAATGGAAGCCGCTAACAAGAATGAGAACCAAAAGGAAAAATTTTGGCTGCTTAATAAAGAAGATGCATCATTGATTAATCGTTTGGCGCTGTTAATATCTGCAGTTATATCTATTACCGGTCTTCTGTTTTTAATATCGTTTCTGATTTTTGACATTATTTCTTCGATTTTTGTTTTCAATTCTGAATTAACCGCGGATAATTGCTCTTCATAAGGTTCAATTCCTTCGAGGTAAGCTGAAAGCGCCTTATCGTTTGCAGCGTCATAATCTCCTTTTTTATAGAGATTCAAAGCCTCGTCCAGAAATAATGCAGCACTGGAAATTGATATCGAAGAATTCTTCTGCAGTGAATAAGTTCTTAAAGCTGCTAAATAAAGATTGGTATTTCCTTCTAAGCTGTTCAGCAATGGCAATAATTTATTGTCAGGAAGTGTTGCAGTTTGTTCAAGAGATATTTTTTTAATAGCCGCTTCATATAAATTATTTAGTGAATCGTTCTGAATATTAAATTTATTTTTATAGCGAAGGCTGTTTACATAGAAAGCTGCATTCCAGACTTGTTTATCGTTCAGGTTATTGAACGGCTTCATTGCCGTACCGTTAATGCCGAGCCGAATTGTATTATAAATCTGAAATGAGGAGATATTGCTCATCAATGTATCATCGAGAAAATTTGCCGGTTTGGGATTTAACATTACTGCCGCCAGTCCGTCTCCCATACCGTTTTTACCGTGACAGCTTGCACAATTTTCCTCAAATATTTTTTTACCTTCAACGAGGTTTGGCCATTGACGAGGGGAGATGGGAATGATTTTCAGCAATAATATTTTTTGTTTTGTAATATTTACATTTCGTGAAACTAAATATTTATCGGCTTTCCTTTTTATTAAATCGTTTAATTCTCTCAATTGATTTTTAATTTCTGCCGGATTATTAATTGGGACACTTTTAGAAATATTCTCGAAAACGGTTTTGGCTCTTTCTGCAAAGTCCAGCATTTCGGAGTACTCGTCATTGTTTATAACTATGCCTTTTTCAACCGCATTGTGATAATCTGTTCCGATATAATCGAGAAGATTTACAAGTGTTCTTACGTTTTTTTCGAGTGAGCTTTCTTGTGAATAAATATTTGATATCCAAAGCGAAATGCAAGCAAAAATTATCAAAATTGACTGTTTGGCAGTAAGGCAAATTTTTTTACTGAAAATCTGGGCTCCCATAATTTCTCCTGTCTATCTTTTTGTTACTCTAAAATACCTTCAACAGATTGTTCGATAAATTTTGTAATGTTTGAATCAGGAAGTAATGTTTTGCCATTCCATTCATAATTCAATCCTTCTAATCTTTTTACAATTCCTTTTTCGACCCCGCCCTTTGCTAACAGAAGCGGAACCACAATTACTTTTCCATCCTTTGACGCCTGCCGTACAAGACTTCTCAAGTTTTCTTTTGCCGTCTCGTAAATTTCTTTTGGAGCATCATCCCGGACTGTGAAGCAGAAAATATTCCTAAAACCGGCTTCACCGTTAAATTGTTCTCTTAAATGACCGGCAATATTTTCCATTGTCTTTACCCAGTTCTTATTGTCATTTTCATCATTGGGTCCATGAGCGACTAAGATTACTGTCTCGTTTTTTGGTGACTTGCTTAATTCCTTAATTCTATCAACAATTATTTTTGTAACTAAAGGATGATCATCGAGAGCTTTTGTAAAAAAAATCTTTGCTTTGAAGTTGAGCGGTTGTAATTCAGTCTCTTGGTTTTGATGATGCATAGTATGATTTGTGTTGTGCTCAGCATGGGTTTCATTTGTCCCTTCTGAAGTATTCTCCGAATTATGTATGTTAGAATGATTCATAGAAGAGTGATCCATAATCATCGGCTCATCTGCAAGTTCTTTCCTTAAGCCAAGCAAAAACTCGTTTTGTCTTATGATTGGACTAAATGATGAAATAAATAAAGGTACAACCACAATTTTATCAACTCCCTTGCTTTCCAGTTTATCTATTCCTGCTTGCATTGTATTGGGGTCTGCCATACCGAAGGCGACTTCAACGGCATAATTTTTTTTGAGCGGCTCAATGGTTTTATTAATAGTTTTATTCCAATTTTCATTTCCGCCGTGAGCTAAGACAAGTACGCCGATTTTGTTTTGTGCGAATATTGTTAAATGAAAAAAATTTAGTAGAAACAAAGTGAGCAATAAAGCAGTGAAAATATTTTTTGTTTTCATGTTCTATCCCATTTGTTATTAAACAGCTAAAAACTATTTGCTAATTGACAGTAAAGAAATCAGAATGTCCATCCTACGCGGAATGAGACTCCTACCAATACAAATAACACGGATACGATTGTAACGGGAATTATATGCCATGCAAGAAGATTCAGATTTTTTTCCGTTAGCTTCGGCATTACTCTTAACCTTGCATCCGCTGCCAAAGCAGAAGTAACTGCCAGCAGAAATAGTTTGGCACTTATTAAACGCGAGACCGGATTATCAAAATTAAACCATTGACTAAAATCAGGAATGAAGCGGTAAGCGAGCCATACACCGGTTATTATTTGAACAAGCAAAGCCGGAATTCCGATTTTTTCGTAGCCGGATTCAAATTGTAATAAAAAAGAATTATTTTTTTCTTTCAGTGCCTTAGGTAGCACACTTACGGCGAGTACTAAGTGCCCGCCTGTCCAGACTGCCGCCGATAAAATATGAACTAGTATTATAGCTCCGTACATTGTTTGTTATCCTTTTTTGATTATTTAAAATTCCTTGAGCCATCGTCTTGATAAAAATATTTGAATGAATAAAACCTTGAAGGCTCACTGCCTGTTGGGTTTTGTGGTGCATCTTTGTAATAACTCAAAATTTGGACTTTAGCATACTTACCGTTTCCACATCTTATAATTAAAACTACTACCCCAGGTATTGGGGTAATTAGATGATTTGGTGGACCTGAATAATGATACCAGCCTTTGTCCGAACCGGTTGGAATTGCCGGTGCGCCTGTAGAATCAATATCATATCCGGTTGCCGGGGCTTCAATTACATCGGAAAAATTAACATTGGTTAAAACTACAGCTCCTCCGTGTCCGGGTCCGCTGCTTCCGCTGTTGGTAAAAATAGTAGTGCTTTTGAAAGCAATATCCCAGTTTGCAGTTGCAGTATCGTTTCCGGAAACAATAGTGCTGTCCTTAAATCTGTAATAAGTTATTTTATTATGACTGCCAGTATCGGCTGGAACGTTGTAAATTGTATGCACACCAGCAGATGTTTCATTGGATGAAGGATCAATAATTGTATCATCGCTGCAACCCGAAAATCCAATACCAATTAGAAGTATAAATGCGAAGAGAATTTTCATTTGAGATTGCTCCTTATAATTTATTGTTAATGAATTGAAAACTGAATTCCGCCGTAAATAATTCTTCCAGGCAGAGACGGAATAAATTCCGGATTTGTTTTGTCGAAAATGTTTTCCATCCCGAACTGAATATTTAAGTAATTAAGGATCTCCTGTGTAATTGTAAAATTCCAGACAGCATAACCTGGTATGTATTCACTCTTGTCGTCAAGAATTCCGTTACCATTTGTGTCACCGAATCCATATTTACCGCGGATAATCCCCCTGAGATTTGCAGTTAATCCTAATCCTTTATTTTGATAATCTATTTTAACGGTGCCTGAGTGTTTTGAACGATTAAATAATCCGCCGTACTCTGATTCCTGTACTAATCTTATTCTTCCGCTGGAACCGGTTTTTGATATTTCACCATTTCTTATTTGGTTAAGAATATTTTCATCGGCAGATTCAAGATATTGATAGCTGGCAGAGAAAGAAAATCCTTCAAATGGATTAAGTGTAAATGAAGTTTCTATTCCCTGAGTATAAATTTTATTCAGATTAAAATAAGTGAAAATACTTTGTCCATTTGTTTTAATTGCAACAGGACTTGCTTCTATTAAATCTCTTACATTATTTCTAAAAATGTTGATCGAAGTATTTATAAAATCGAATGGTGTAAATTCGATGCCAAGGTTAAAACCTACTGAATTTTCTGCGCGAATTTTTTGAATATTTTCTGGGGCAATTAATATTTTTTCTATCTGCCCTTGTTTCTGCAGACGTTTGAAAGATTCTCTGATGTTGGAAGATCCGAAAACATTATACCCGACCTGCGCATTAGAAAAATCTAGATACAACTGCTGAAGTGTCGGAGCTTTAAAGCCGCTTCCAATCGATGCTCTTATTTTTAGAAAATCAAAAGGTTTTATGAGTGCAGAAAATTTGGGACTCAATCTTGGAGCATAATCACTGTGATTATCGAAACGTGTACCGATTACGAAATCAAATAGTTTGCTTGGTATCCATTCTTCCTGTATATAAATATAATATAAGCTTGCAGCTTTTTTCCCGCCATAAATTCTATCTGCCTCGACCGATTCGTTAAAATATCCCACTCCGGCAACAATATAATTTTGCTCATTCAATATAAAATCATTTTTCAGTTCGCTTTTGTATAAATATTGATCGAATCTGCTTTGTTTGTAAATGTTTCCGTCACTTTGGAAGGTTGATTTGGAATCGGTTAAATATCTTGAGAAATATAATTTTATTTCAGATTTGAAAGAGGGAGTAAATTTATGTAGAAATGTTAAACCGTTGTTCCAATCCGTCAGATAATCGAGACTGTTAGTCAATTTTGAATTTCCCTCAGTTGTAATCTGCTGAATATCATTTTGCTCCTGAATAAAAATTCTACTGCTGATTTTTAAAAGATCGGAATTATTAAATCTATATTTTATCTGTGGAAAAAAAGTATAGTTTGAAAATTTAGGTGCTGTCAAAGAAGGGGAAACGGGTCTAAGATTATAGCCGTTAGAGCTTAAACGATCAAAGTACACAGATGCCGTTAAATTATCATTGCTGCTAAAAAGTTTTTCTTTTATGATTGATAAGTTTGAAAGAACGTCTATGGTGTTATTGGTTTTAT
>DYLN01000267.1 GCA_020722085.1 Melioribacter roseus | reverse complement strand
AGTCCAAGATTTTGTCCGCACCCCCCTTTGTCCATTTTTATCTTGCAACAAATACTCATCAGCGTCGCGTTGCCTATGAATAAATTTGACGCCATAGAAATAATTAACCTTGTCGCATGGATACAAACGAAGAATTACCGGGCCTACCTCTCTCACCGGAAACGAAAACTTGCTGAGCTAAATGGTGCGTCTTATGTATCGTTGTAGGGTTAATATTGTAGGGTTATTCATTTTATTTAGGAAAAACCTATTTGCAATTACCAACCCTAAGTTGAAACAAAAATGAAGTTGAAACTGGCATTTTTTATCAGTGGTTTCAAGTTACATTAACCTATTGTCTTTATTGATATATTTTCTATTTAAGTTGATCTTTTATTTTAAAACAACTTGAAACTGTTTTATGGCTTAAAGTAGCATTGAGCAGATAAACACAAACCAACCCCAAGAAAAAGAATTTTTTTCATTCTGGTGGGTTAGTAAACCCAAACTCATTTCTAACGTGGATTGGGTAAGCCCGATGATAAAAACGTCGAATGTTTTTTTCTAACCAACTTGGCTTATCGATAACTATAAGATGCCCTTCTATGCAATAATAAATAGCTATATAAATATCGCATACCCTATGTTTAAGTGGAAATTCTGAAAACCCTTTTAAAACAACAAAATCAAGATTTTTCGTGCACTGCTTTATTTTATCAGCATCAGGCATTCTATAAAAAGATTCTCCGTTTTTTTTTAAATCAAGCAATTCATTCCAAAACTCACGTTGCCCTTTGATTCTTCTCCCGTCTAATATTTTGTAGGTTTTTCCCGCATCACTGAAACATTTTAATAAAATCTCTTCAGCGATTTCCAATCCTTTGTCTGTAAAATCATATAAATAAACAAAACCACGCTCGAAGTTTAAGTAAGAAGTATTGAACGCTGCCTGTATCTGCTTGCAAAAGTTACCCAGAATTGAATCAACAGATAGCCCATACTTTGACGTTAATGCTTCTAAAAATGCTCGGGAGGGCTTAACTCTCCCGGATTCGATATCTTTTATATATGACCTTGAATAGCCTAATGACCGTGCAAACGCCTCCTGCGACATCTTTAAACGAATCATTCTTGTGAAAAGTATTTGGTTTGCCGTGAATTCCATAAATTTATAATGGTGTAAAAAACACCAAAATTTCTCTTGACAAGTCAATATGTCGGGTGTATATTACACCCATGATGAACAATAAATCGAACAATATTGTGTATCGAAAGGAAGAACGTGTCTGGGTTTGGATAAAATACAGACTCCTTGAGGCAGGTTCTTCTCTTTCCAAATTAGCAAGGCTTGAAGGTGTTACGCGCCAGGCTCTTAGCTCCGTAAAACACTCTTCTTATCCAAAACTCGAACGCCGCATAGCCGAAAGCATTGGCCTCACTGCTTCTGATTTATGGCCGCATCGATACGGTATTTACACTCAAGCGATTTTAAGGGCAAGAGAAAAAAATCAAACCCCAAAAACGGACATCCGTACGGAAGGAAATGACAGTGGAGAACCTTAATTCGGAAGATTTATTTGGCTCTTTCGCAAAATGGGTGGGTAAGGAAGGGTTGTCCCAAGTATAGTTTACGGATAGTGGTGTAGTGTTTGAACGAATTATTGCCATAGCTCGTGACAGTAGCCATGATTTATGTTATCAGATTTGCCATATTT
>DYLN01000266.1 GCA_020722085.1 Melioribacter roseus | reverse complement strand
TTGCCTGCCCCGCCGCTGCCGCTAAAACCAACCGTTCGGCGGCTGTCTTGCACAATAGGGTAAAAAATGATGAAAAAACTTTCTCGTAGAGATTTTCTAAAAGTGACTGGTGTAACGTCTGCAAGTTTGGTACTTTCGGCGTGTGGAGTGAAGGTTTCTGAATTGCCAACGGCAACTTCTTTACCTCCAACAAACATACCTTTTCCAACAAATACTCTTGTCCCTACGTCTACACCTGTACCAACTCTGCAAGAATTGGCTATTGCCGTACCTGACCCAAGAATTAGCAACCCCGAATTATTTGATTTGAGTAAATCAGACTCACTTATTCCTCAATTTACAAATGCCTTAAATATGGCTGGAATTGAATTAACGCCAGAACAAGTTAATCAAAAAATAAATTATCAAGAGTTCAAGGATAATGGCAACAATCCTTTTGTGATTGCCCACTATAAAATTGAATCTGACCTTGTTCAGAAAACTGAATTTTTAGACCAACAAATTCCCCTATTGACCGCTACACAAAATATAGAAACAAAGGAATGGAAATGGAGTGAGGCAACACCGAACAACTTGGGATATAAACTTGGAATATTGATTGGCACTCTGTCTGCTCCTCCTGGAACTGGCACAAATCGAGATAAATTTCATAGACTAAAAGAAAACAGATTTAATGGTTCTGTTACTGTTACTGATGTATGGAAAAACCGCGAGAAACAGGAGGGCGTAAAAAATTGGGAATATATTGAGAGCCAGATTGGTGAGGCTTTCGACTTGGAAACAAGTGTTATAAGAATAAATCATCTAATAAGTAATGACGCTGTTCCAGATTGGCTCAATAGCAAGAATAAAACCGAAATTGAAACATTAACACAAGAGCATATTCAAGAACATATGCGGTATATCTATGAAAAAATTGCAAAGGAATGCGTCAAAAGGGGAGTAAACAAATTTACAATCGAATTTAACATAGTAAATGAGATTTGGCACAGTAGTTTATTTTCCCAAAAAGCAGGGGGGCGAGATAAATTTGTATTACCTACTTGCCAAAAGGCTGTGGAAGTCAAAAACGCTATATTGAATGAAAAAAAGAGCGAATCACCAAACATCCAAATTAAGTTGGGATTGAGTCACGCAAATAGTCACTATGTTGGCGGGGAAGGATACCAGCAGTTACATGAACTTTTAGTAATGCTTGAAAACAACAATATATTTGTAGATTATGTAGACCTTCATGCCCACGAGAAAGATGTATTTGCATTGCCAGACATTCACTTAATTGATGAGGCAATAAAAAGTTTTTCAAAATACAAAAATCTTGATGGCGAACCAATAGGCGTAAGTATTGGTGAATACGATTTAAACATAATGAAATGGGAAAACGACCCTCAACGTTTCTTGAAACAAGCAGAAAGATATTATGCCGTTTTTAATGTAGTCATCAATGCAGGCGTAAAAGAAATTACTTTATGGGGCGTTGCAGATGATGAATCTTGGTTTGAACAAAAAGATGAAATTGAGGCAAAATATTACAGCCTTAAAGCCGACGCTTTAGTATTTGATGATAATGAAAAGCCAAAACTGGATTACTATGCCATTTTAGCCGCCCTGCAAAATCATGTAACGTGATAGCCAAGAGCCGCCGAACAAAGCGTGCACCTGACGTGTGGGATTCTGCGGCATTTTCAAGCATTTTCCT
>DYLN01000265.1 GCA_020722085.1 Melioribacter roseus | reverse complement strand
CTTTCACCAGTGAGCAGACGATGACTTATCAGGACACACCACGCTTTGTTAGCCGCTTTTGGCTTGATTAAGAACTTTATTTTGTGCCATTCTTGCCATTTCTGATGGCGGCACACTTCCGTTTACTTTATAACCGCAACAGCATGTAAATATATATTCGGGAGTGCTCCCAAATATAACATCTGCGGCATTGTCAAATTGTTTATAAGTTGTTGTTATTTCTTTTTTGCATTTTGGACAGAGTGGCCCAAAAACGCTGTTGCTGTCATTGACCTTCCATAGCAACCCCTCATACTCTACTTCGCGTTCTTTGAATTCTAGTTTTCTACGTAAACGTTGGACAATTAGTACGCCGCAGACAATCAAAACAAACATTACTCCTACCGCGTATGCAGGAATAGTAATGGGAATTTTTAACCAATTTATCAATCCGAGTAGTAAAGTTGATAACAGGAGGAGTATAGATGCACCATATATATTCAAAAAAATCTTTGCTAGAAAAGCGAGTAAAGCCTTAATTGCATCTTTCAGGTAATCTTGAACGATGGTGTCTAACGCCTTTAGAAATTCTATCTTTTTTGGGGGCATTATAGTTTTGACGCAATCTGCGGTGTAAACTCGGTGAATTGCCATCCCTTGCCGGATGTTTTGTTATAAACAAATAACCCTTGAGACTGCTTTTGCGCCCCAAGTTCGACATCCAAGAGAGGTAGATTTTCTGCCAAAAGGTTTACTTCGCTGATACTAGGCCAGATTATTACAACATTTCCAATAGTCGGTAGTAAATCTTTAGGAATTAAGAATATGGGAGAGTGTATCCAGATGCTTAAGTTTAGAAAAGATGCTTCTTGGATTAAATACCTTATCTGTACTTCTAATTTTTCAGTCCACTTTTGCAAAGTATCAAAAATAAAAATCACTGGAAAGTTTTTCTCGTTTTTCGAACGTCTCCGCAAGGTGTTTCTTAAATATTCTATTGCATCCGCGCTATCATTTTGATTCCCTTTTTCGATTTGATAAATGCGCTTGGAAACAATTTTTATTTGCTCCGCTTGCTGTAAACTTATGAGATTTTCGTGCTCATTTCCTGAAGCAGATAAAGCAAATATTATTGCGGCATCCTGTTCAAATGATTTTGGAATTAAATGTTTATATATTAAACGTTCGCTCAAACCAGGTCTACTGACAAAAATAACACTTGTCCCTAAAAAACCGAGCTGCTGCTTGCTTATTTCGGCAAAAGAATGTGATCCAGGCCCTTCGTCTACAACACGCAACTTGAAAGACATCGTGACCCCTCTTGGACTTACTCGTTAAGTATCTTGACGTCCCAATCCCAGCCTCGCGGTTTAATAACCACCACTGAACCATCATCTAATAGGCTACCGCCTATCGGTCTGTTTGTGGGGATTTTAAAATCAGCAATATATTCTTGCCCGCTATTAAATAAAGTTGGCCGCTTTTTCTGTAGAGTTTCTATTAGGCCATCAATAGTAATGTTAGGGGGCACATCAATTACGAGTTCTTTCTTTTCATCGCCCGAACCATCAAGAATTTTTACATTGAGTTTCATATCAGTTCCTTATGAAAGGTTTCACATATTATAGCAAGAGTTTTTCACGAATACAAATCATTGCAGTTAGCGGCTAACGGCAGGCGTTACCGGCAAGGGCGGGATTTGGCGGACAAAGCCACCAGA
>DYLN01000009.1 GCA_020722085.1 Melioribacter roseus | reverse complement strand
CGCTTTCGGGAAGTGTAAATTTAATTTGTGTTGTTGGATTAAAGGGATTTGGGTAATTACTAATGTCGAAGTTCATTTCTTCTTTCGTTGCAATCTCTTCTATCTTCTTCTTTTCCTCAACTTCTATCCCAAGATTTTTTAGATATTTTTCTGCAATCTTTGTTAAATCTTCTTCTGGATATGCTTCTTTCATCCGGGGAAAGTATTGTTTTGCAAGAGCTGGGTTATTCCCTGCTCCTGAATAATAAATTATCAGATCATACAATGCCGTCATTTCGTTGTTTGTGTTTGGATAATTTTTTACAAGCTCTTTATTGTATGCAAGCATCTTTGTTGTGTCGTTTAAGAGCGCTGTCTCTCTGGCAAGCAGTCTTACTGCGAATGGTCTTAACAAATTCCCTTGTGAACGGCACAATCTGTTTACAGTATTTTCCCATTCTGCAGCTTCCGAATTATCCGGATTTTTTGAATTAGTTTGTCTTATCTTAAATTCATACAAAGTAAGCAGCGCAAGAGGTGAATATTTGTTGTCGTAAGTTCCATCAATAATTGTTTTCAATAAATCTTTTGCAGTTGAATAATTCCCTTTCTGTCCTTCTGATATTGCCTGCCAGTATTTATCCGAAAAGTCCGAACTTACCTCGCTGCTGCTTTTTGCCAGTAGAGGTGATGACTTCTGAAGACCGCAAGTCGGAGGATTTGGGTCAGAACTCAATGGTGTTCTTGCAAGAATCCATGAGGTGCCATCTGCATACACCGCAGGTTCTTCAGTGCCCCAGTAATTATTGTCCGCATAAACTCCTGAATGATTTACCGACATCATATCCCACAGATCACTCCCGTATATACTGTTATATCCACCATTGCCACCATAGCCCATGTAGACTGACGAATAATTATCTGCCTTTACTAACGGATAACCTGCACATGTAATTACATTATGGCCACGCCAATCGTCTGGTTCGTAGCCAAACTGAGGCATCCCGGAAGTAATATAGACCCCGCTGCTTTCTGTTATAAGATTATTGTACATATAATTTGATGTATTGTTCAGAACCATTGAACCGTTTCTGCTAAATGTGTTATCATGCCAGTATAAATTACTGCCGACATTGTTGGCATTTATACTATAACTGTAGTTATCCGAAAATGTATTTCCAACAATAGTTACTGGAGATGAAGAAATTTGAATACCCGTGCTGCTGTTTGAAATGGTACAGTCTGAGATATTTACAGTAGAGTTGGAAAGAATAGAAAAACCATAAAGAGAATTATTTGTTATGGTGCTGTTAGAAACAGTAACGTTTGCACCATTTGCATAAATACCGCATTGGGCATCTTTAATTGTGCATCCTTCAATTGAACCGGAACTGCTGGAAGAAAACCAGATGCTGTTCCAAGAACCGATAGAACCATTTCCTTGGAAAGTAGTTCCGTTAGCTGTTAAAGTTCCGCCGCCATTTATTGTAAGTTTTACGTTTGAGCCGAAAGTAATAGTGGAACCAGGACTTACACGAAGTGTCACCTCGCTTGGTATAGAAAGATTATTAGTAACATAATAAGTGCCCGGCATAACGATTATTGTTTTTCCTGCAGTAGCAGATGCTATTGCCTGATCAATAGAAGGATAATCATACGGAACTAATATTTCATTAATCAAACCAGCCTCCTTTGCAAACCAGTATAATAAACCGGCAGTTGCACGTATAACTAGAGGAAAAAGTTTATCATGCATAGCGCTGCAATTTTGATAATTGATTTGATTTGTTGTAATTGGCAAACCTAAAGTTGAAAATATTTCTGAGAGATGCGGACAATTTGTATCATAATTATCATCTCCATTTGTGAGTCCAGAGGCATAATGGTCAGTTACTTGATTCATAAGATACATTAAATAATACAATGGGTCCCCCCAATTGTTGTAAGGGTATATAAATATATTGCCAGAAGAAAAAATTTCATCGGCTGTCCACATGTGATAATTTTGCGCTTGATCTTCATAATAATCGCAATACATACCATGAGTACAAGCATGTGAATTACAATGAACATGGGCAGGAATAGCTTGATCTTGAAGTAAATGACACATTCTGCCTAGTTGTTCATAAATAAAACTAATACCATAATTAAGTTCAGGACATCCTTCAGTGTTGTGCCATTGCCCATCATCGCTCAAGTACTGAACAGCATAGATTGTTCTTACTCTCCTATATAACTCAAATAGGTTTGCCATCCTCATGTCTGAACCATAATAAAACAAGAAAGGTCCACATTCAAGCCAAATTCTACCTTGAGCATAAAGCCAGCGATTATCAAAGTTTCCATATAAGTATTTATACATCTTTTGCATAGCGTTTTCACAAGAAAATGACCAATATATACCATCTGCAAAGTCATGTAAATCAACGGTTGAATTTGGGCCTCCATCAGCATTCCAAAAATGATTTATTGAGGTAAAAGCTTCTCTCCTACCACCTGGGAATAAAGAATAATATGCTTCTGCTAACCATTGATTAAAAACTGGAACATTTGAAATACCATAATGATATACTATATCATACTCATCTTCTATCCATACACCTGATACAATTTTGCCTGCGCCCCAAGACAATTCGGTAGCACTGCTTGTCTCATTACTCCCAATATATTGTGCCATTTCTGACGTCGCTAATGCGGGAAATGACTTACACAAAAGCTTGAATGCTTCACGAGTAATATATTGATGAAGAGATTGTCTATGTGCAACGATTACATTGAGAGAAATAAAAAAAAATCGATAATATTTTTAAGGTTATAGTTTTCATATAAGCTCCTCCTCCAAATTTTTCTAATAAGAATTAATCTATTAATTCGGTGTAAATTATTGAGGTCAACAGCGGCAGAATAAATGGAGCAAGAGTTACAATCCCTTTCTGATTTGAGACTTGAAAAATTCCAATACTAATTGCACCTCCTATCAGCTCACTAGCAAGTGTTCCCAAAAATGAAACCTTCGGTTTTTCAGTTTTTGCCATTAGATATACACCTATGGAAGAACCTATTAGATAGCCGGTATACATTCCAACTAAACCAGGCCCTAACTCTCCTAACCCCTTTTCCCTATTTATAGCTATTCCTATTAATCCACCAGGTAATGAGAAAAGTCCTCCCATTAAAACACCTAGTCCAATTTTTTTTGAAATTGTCAAAAGAAGAGAAACTTTTCGTTGACCCAAAGAATCTAATTTTGTTAATGAGGCGCTATCATAATAATTAATATCTCTTGCAAGAATTTTGTTAAAGGTTGTGACAGGTATATTTGTAAAAGAACTAGGAAAATAAAAGTTTTTGTCAAAACATGGTTTATATTTATTTGTCTCACGACTTATATTGAAAATATTCTGAGCATTTTGTGAAAATGCTAACGAATAGAAAAATAAAGAGAGAGTGTAAACTAACACGCTTACTTTTTTCATAATTCTCTTTCCTCACTAAGTTTTTAAAACATAAACACCGCTTGTAAATATTTGAAGATCCGAAGAAGAAGATCGATTTCTTTTCTTATAGAATATTTATTAAAAGAAATACAAACTGCAAAACCTCATGCTTTCCAAAAGCTGTGAAGTATTACTTGTTAATTTACTTTTGCTTTCATATAAAAACCTGGAAAGGAAAAAATCTATAAAAGAATTTATCTTTTAATTGCTGGCTGAAAAGAGATTTGTTTGTGGCAGCAAGATGAAATAAAACATTTATCATACAACTACTTAATTTTAAAAATAATTTAATAATTAACTCTAATTATGTCGAGTTAAATTTTTATTTATTAAGGATATGATACCCTTTTATTTGCTGTTCACTATCTATTTTGCTAAAACCTTTGAATAACTAAACGCAGACGGAATCCCGCCGGTGTGCCAGAAAAGTATATTTTTGTTTGGTTCAATGATTTTTTTGCGAACCATATCGACTAATCCTCCCATTGCTCTGCCGGTATAAACGGGGTCTAAAATTATTCCTTCATATTGCGCAGTAAGTTTTATCGCTTCAGTTTCAAGATTACCAACTACACCGTATCCGCCGCCTTCGTATTCATGTTTAATAATTATTTTGGAAGGATCGATATTTATTTTTGCTTGGAGCATATCTGCAGTTTGATTTGTAAGTTTTGAGATACGGATTTCAAGAGGTTCGCCTTCAGTTTCTTCTTTGTCAATTCCGATTCCTATCAGTTCTGTTTCAATTTCAAAAGCTTCTTTTCCTATTAGCAAGCCAGCATGAGTACCTCCGGAGCTTGATGCAAAAATTATGTAATCAAATTTTTCATTAAATTGATATTGCTGCTGCTTTAATTCTTTCATTGCATAAACAAAAGCAGAAGCACCGATTGAATTTGAGCCCCCGTAAGGAATTACGTAAGGTTTATGTCCTTGCTGAATAAGTTTTTCTGTAATCTCAGGTATTTTTTCTCCTTTGCGGAATTCACCTGTCCAATGTATTTCGGCACCTAATAAATAGTCCAATAAAAAATTGCCGCGGTAATTTTCCGGCTCATAACCGCCTAAAACCAAATGACATTTTAATCCGCATGCTGCAGCCGCTGCCGCTGTCTGTCTGCAATGATTTGATTGTTCTGCTCCTCCGGTAATAACCGTATCACAATTTTGTGAAATCGCTTCCGCAATTAGATATTCGAGTTTTCTTGTTTTATTTCCTCCAAGCGCTAGTCCGGTAAGGTCGTCTCTTTTCATAAAAATACGAGGACCGTCCAAAAACTTAGTCAACCTTTTTAATTCAACAATTGGTGTGGGGAAAAATCCTAATTTTTCTTTTGGAAGTTCTTTTATTTTCATATCCGCTTAAAAATTAATTCCCAACTCTTTAAGAATTGAATCTGCACCGCCGATTTTTTGAGTAACCCACAACACATAACGAATGTCAACTCCTATCGAACGGCTGTAAGATTCATTCCATGCAAAGTCGTTTATTGTTGCTCCGTAAGCACGGTCAAAATTAACACCGATAAGTTCACCATAAGCATTCATAATTGGACTGCCGCTGTTACCGCCGGAAGTATCAGCATCATATAAGATTGCAATCGGCAGACCTTTTACTTTTGCATCATAGAATTGTCCGTAATCTTTTTTCTCGTACAGTCGGCGAAGCTTTTCAGGAATAACATAATCTTCTTCTCCAGTAGCCGCTTTTTCAATTACTCCCTCTAATGTTGTGATTGGTGCATAATATACTGCATCAGCGGGATAGTAGCCTTTTATGTATCCGTAAGTTAAACGGAGTGTACCGTTTGCATCTGGGATAAAATTTGTTTTTTTCCATTCCGATTTTACATCTATAAGTTCGCCGTAAAGTTTGTTGAGTTTCCCTTCTATCTCATCATTTTTTCGGCTTAATGTTTTATTTTGTTCTTTTACTTTTTTAACAAAGTTTAATAAAGGATCATTTAGTTCTTCCAATTCGTCTGGAGTTTTTGTCAAAAGTTGGCTGAAATATTCATCATCAAAAATTTTATTTGCAGACTCATCATTTGAAAATTGGATAAAGTTTATTTTGTTATTAATCAGATAATCAACTGCCTGGATGCGGGATGACGGTTCAAATTTGCTTGCATCGTTCAGCATTCTTAGAAAGATATTTTTTTCAAATTCGGGGTTGTACATGGATTTAATTCTGTTTACAAATGCAAGAGTAGAATTAATATTTTTATCTTTGTAGGCATCATCTCTCTTATCGTTCGGTAATTGTGTTTGTTCGGAATAGTTCCAGACGTAATTTGCCAGAGATACGCCGGCAGATAAGTTGAAAATTTGCCTCAGCCATAAATCAGCTTTTGCAGTCTTGAAGAAATTGTTATAAACATCAGTGATTTCATTAAATAAACTCCCGTATTTTTCTTTTAGCTGAGGAGAGCCGTTTATAAAATTTGTTAATTCTTTTTCTTCGTTTTCTTTATTTCCTATTAAATCAATTTTATGAAAACCGAGAAGTTTGCCTTTATAGTTTTTCATTGTATTTGCAAGGCTTTTAATACGGGAAGCAAATTTCAATTTTAGTTCCGGACTTTCCTTACTCAATTTTTCAAGCTGGTCGATAGCATAAGAATATAGGCTGGATATGTACGGCAATAGATATTCTTTTTGATAAATGAAATATTGAGAAGGACGGTGGCGGAATGTTCTTCCCGGGTAGCCTAATAAAAAAACAAAATCACCTTCTTCGACACCTTTGGGATTTATCTTCAAAAATTTCTTAGGATGATACGGCACATTATCTTTTGAATACTCGGCAGCACTTCCATCGGGAGCAACGTAAGCTCTCATAAAAGAAAAGTCGCCGGTGTGACGAGGCCAGACCCAATTATCTGTTTCACCGCCAAAATTTCCAATCGATAAAGGCGGCGCAAAAACTAATCGGATATCTTTTATTGTTTTGTAACGGAAAAGTACATAAGATTTACCGGCAAACATTTCGGAAACCTGTGCTGTTATTGAATTTTGTTTATCTTCGGCAGTAGCCGCAAGCTCCTTCATCTTCAAAGAAATTAATTTTGTCCGTTCAGCCGGGTCATTAATGTTTTTTACTGCATCAAGGATTTTATCAGAAACATCCTCGTAAGATTCTGTTATTTTGCAAGTATATCCTTTTGCGGCGAATTCTTCCTCGTAGTTTTTTGCGTAAAATCCGTTTTCAAGATAATTGTTTTTCACAGTGCTTGCCTGGTTAATGGCTCCAAAAGCGCAGTGGTGATTTGTAATTATCAATCCGTCTTTAGAAACAAACGAGCCTGTACATCCGCCAAGCTGAACTAAAGCATCAACAAGACTAACACCATCAGGATTATAAATTTCATTTTGACTGATTTTTAAGCCGGCAGAATTAAGACCCAGATTGTGAATTTCACTTAAAGGAAACATCCCTTCCTGAGGCGACGAAGGCATCATACCGAGGAATAAGGAAAGAATGGTTAAAATCAAAGCAGATTTAAGCAGTATAAAAAAATTTTTTTTACGCATTCTGTGTAATCCTTTAATTTAATTTGCCTTGACTGTAAATCTAAAAAAATACTTTTTATGAAAAAAAAATAGTTTGAAAAAGACATGGAATTGAGCCTAACAGTAAAAGGAACATTTGTTATAAATAGCTTGTAATAATTCCTAATTAACAAATGATTTGATAACTAATTTGTTCTATTTAAATTTACCGATAATTTTTAAGAGGTTAATATGAACAGCTTCAAAACCGTAATTTTAATGACTGCTATGATGATTTTGTTCATGATTGTTGGTTCGCTGCTAGGCGGGGATACGGGATTAATCATTGCTTTTATTTTTTCTTTACTTATGAATTTCGGTGCCTATTGGTTTTCTGATAAAGTTGTTTTGAAAATGTACCGCGCAAAAGAGGTAACTCAAAATGAAGCCCCGGAACTATACAGAATTGTGGAAGATTTATCCCAGCGCGCGGAGCTGCCAATGCCGAGAGTGTACATAATAGATAATCCTACTCCAAATGCTTTTGCTACCGGGCGGAATCCTCAAAACAGTGCGGTTGCGGTTACCACTGGGATTATGAAAATATTAAACCGCGATGAACTTGAGGGAGTCATTTCACACGAACTTACTCACGTAAAGAATAGAGATATACTGGTCAGTACAATTGCTGCCACGTTAGTTGGTACAATTACATTTATAGCTAGAATTGCCGGCTGGGCGGCAATATTTGGCGGGTACGGTGGAAGAGACAGAAATAATAATGCACTTGCGGATCTTGCATTGATTATTTTAGCCCCGATAGCTGCGGTAATGCTACAACTTGCGATTTCGAGATCGCGGGAATATATGGCAGATGCCGGCGGTGCACGAATTTCCGGCAAGCCTTTGGCACTTGCTTCGGCTCTTGATAAACTGACTAAAACAAACGAAGTATTGCCTTTGAGAAATGCGGGACCTTCAACTGCTCACCTTTTTATCGTAAATCCCTTCAGCGGGAAGGCGCTGATGAAATTGTTCTCTACGCATCCTCCGATAGAAGATAGAATTGCAAGACTGCGGGAAATTGCAGAAGGAAGACGAATGTGAAATTGAAAGCGAGAGTTGATAAAAGTTGTGTGTGGAACCGGGGAAAAGATGGCATCTCTAAGCATTGAGATAAAATTTTGAGAGATGCTATCTTTCTACTTCCTATTACCGTTGAATATTGAGCATTGACCCGCTCCAGACTGCAGAGCTAGGCAAGCATTGGATATTATTTTTAGTCTTTTCCCAATTAATTCTCTATAAGCCTCAATAAGCAGCATTCAATTGACAAATGACGAGCATTTACTTTGCACTTTGTACTTTCTATTCCTAATTTTCTTTTGAATTAATTCAGAAATATCCGAGATATATTGAAATCAAGAGCTACATTTCTTTTTATTTATTTCATTTTGAGTATACTAACAAATGCTCAAACACTTTCAAATTTGTCAGTTGTCAACAAATTAGTCGGATTGTCGGCAGCACGGATAGACTCTTCGTTTGGCAATGCAGATAAGAAAATTAAACTTATTTTCGTTGCCGTTCCTTCAATGCAAATTCTGAAAAGCGGATTGATAAATAATCTTATCAACCACGGATTTAATATTGAAACAGCAGAAAACAGCAGCAATATTGGTTCATTAAGTTACACAATTGAAAGTGTCTCGGTTGTTTACAGTGATGTTCGTAAAACTGGTTTCTTCGGTGATCTTGTTGTAGACCGTACCGTTAGTTTGAATGGCGAATATTCCATTAGTGATGGGAGAAAAATTACTAAATCGGATAAGTTCCATTTCGCAGAAAAAGATACAGTTAAATATGATTCTATTCAACAACTTGAGAATGCCGAACTTACGTTTACAAAAGGAAAAATTCCCGAAGAGCCGCTCTTCTCTAATTTGTTAGAACCAATTATTGTTGCGGGCACATTAATTATTACAGTTATACTTTTTTTTACAGTAAGGAGCAGATAAGCCAAATTGGTTTTTACAGCACATCCTTTTTGTTTATTTTTGAACCCAGTTTTTAAAAATTGGAGAAACATAGTGTTCAAGTTCAAGTTTATCGGTATACTGGTGTTTATTTTATTACTGATGATCGGATGTTCGGCTACGGTTGATACAAGTAAATTTAATTCTGATCAGTACTTTGAATATGCCATGGAGTTATATAATGATGAAGATTACGAGCAGGCACTGCAGGAATTTCAGACAGTGCTTTTGCAATTTCCAGGAAGTGCCGTGAGCGATGATGCAGAATTTTATGTCGGTATGACTTATTACAAAAGAAAACAATATTTATTAGGCGCCTATGAATTCAGCAAATTAGTAAGAAACATGCCGGCTAGCCCTTTTGTACCGCAGGCTCAATTTATGCTTGCCGAATGTTATTATCAGTTATCGCCTTCTTACCAGCTCGATCAGACTTATACTAAAAAAGCAATTGATGAATTTCAGGCATTTGTTGATTTTTTCCCTTCAAATGAAAAAGTTGAGGAAGCCGAAAATAAAATTAAAGAGTTGACAAATAAACTTGCCGAGAAAGAATATAACAGCGCTTTGATTTATGAGAAAATGGAATATCAACTTGCGGCTATTGATTACTACGGAGATGTAGCCGATACCTACCACGATACGAAATACGGTCCGCTTGCACTTTATAATAAAATCCAGCTTGAAGTTAAAAGAAACATGAAAGATAAGGCACTTGCCGATATAAGCATATTTTTAGCGCGCTATCCTGATAACGAAAGGTCGGATGAGTTGAAGAACCTGGAAACAAATTTAAATCAAATAAGCAGCAAATGAAAAACCAGCAATTGAGAATTCTCCCATAGGAGCCCTGGGGAAATGTCTATCTCAAAAGTAAAAAAAGTATCCGAGTCGGTTGTTACAATGACTGAACTTGTACTTCCGCATCATACCAATCAGCTTGGTAATTTATTGGGCGGACAGTTAATGCATTGGATAGATATTTGTGCGGCTTTATCTTCACTTAAACATTCACAGCGTGTCTGCGTAACTGCATCTGTTGATAGAATAGATTTTCATCATCCAATAAAACTTGGTGACGTTGTAACATTAACTGCGGCAGTTAACAGAGCTTTTAGAACATCGATGGAAGTAGGAGTAAAAGTAACTGCCGAATCTCTCAAAGACGGAAAAATAACTCACACAAACACTGCATATTTAACATTTGTTAGTCTTGATGATAACGGAAAACCCGTTGAAACATTTGAGATAGAACCTGAAACCGAAGATGAAAAAAGAAGATATGAAGAAGCTTTACTGCGAAGACAAAGTAGGCTGGGATACAAGAATTTTTAAACCGAAAATACATCGAAGGCAAGAAAAAAATCTTTTATTGCCGCTTTTATTTTATTTTTTGCTTCTGCCAAGTCTTTCCGCACAGATTAACATTAACGGTTTTTGTAAGTGGAATGAAATAAATGCAAAACCAGGTTACAACGGAATTTTCCCTGTTGATTTTAACAACGACGGCTACCGTGACCTGCTGCTGTATTCTAATAACGAAAATAAAATAGTGGTTTACAGAGGAGATACTTTAACTTCCTTTCAGTCAGGCAGAGAAACTTTTTTTAATTATCCTGTATCTAAAATTGCCCAGCTAAACAAAGCAAATGAAAAAGAAAAAAAGTATGTTTTTCTTTCCAGGAAAAGCCGTACAGCAGGGACAATCAGTTTTACTAGCAGAGGAGTTGTAGTATTAAAATCTAAGTTTACATTTAATTCGTACCCTTCTTCATTGGATATTGCCGATATTGATCGTGACGGCAGAAATGAAATTTTAATCGGTGGAACTACATTTGAAGGCTTATCAATTCTGAGAGTAAAGGAAAATAAACTTACCGAACAAAAAATTGATTCTAAAAGAAATTATAAAATGGCAAAGTTTATTGATCTCGATTATGACGGCTATCCCGATATTGCTGCCCTTGACGTATCAGACGATTCGGTTCGTTTTTTTTATAATGATCAGTCTGGCGAATTTCGTGAATATAGATCATTAAAACTGATATACCCAGCCGATAAATTTAAAATATGTGATCTCAACTCGGATGGCTTTAACGATATTCTTTGCTCTATCAGCAGCGGATTTGTGTTTCTTCCCGGTGATTCGGTTTCTTCGTTTCAAAATTCTATTTTTTTAGATGCCGGCGGCAAACCGGAAAGTTTTGATGTGTTTGATTATAACGGTGACGGACTCGATGATGTATCTTATTATTTAGATTCCGGCGGTGTGTTCGTTTTGTTTAACCGGGATTATAACAAATTTTACAAGCCGTTAAATTATTTTAATAAACCCAGCATTAGTGCGTTGATTTCGTTCGTCGACAAAAAAGGGAAACATTTAACTGCTCTTAGTTCAAATGGAAATATTTTTGAAATAAGCGGACTGAAATTCGTCAAGGATAATTTTAGTCTGACATTTACTCCGAATCCCCGGCTCATCGGAGTGTTTGCTTCAAACAGTCCAAATGAGAAAAATTATTTTTTGATCGATACTTTGGAGCAGAGTTTAATTGCATTAACCGTACAGAGAAACGGAATTGTTTCCGCATATTATAAATTTCCTCTTTCCGAAAATTATACTGATATCGGAATCAATTACATAGATAAAAATAAAAGCAATTTGTTTTGTTTTTCACGCAATAAGAGAAAGATAGAATTATTTACTGTAGACTTTTCGCGAAGGGGTGAATACTCGGAATCGAATAATTATACCAAACGAATATTCTATACGGCTTATCCGATTTATGATGTTAAATTCAAAGCAAACGATCAAAGTGAAAACCAGACGATCTATGCATTAATAAAAAATAACAACAAGCTTCTTCTGCAAAGATTTCGTTATAAAGATTTTCGTTACGTAAGTGCCGGCTTGGATAGCATTGGAGTTAATCCATTAGATGCAGTTCTGAGTTTTAACGATTATCCAGAAATTTATTGGATTGAAAAAACTCCAAACGGATTGGTTTATAATAAAACTATTCAGCAGTTGAAGGGTTACACAAATGAAGTGCTTGGTTTTGTTTCTTCTATTGAAAAAACAGACGGTTTTTTAATTCCTTTAGAGAATGGTTCTGCAGGCAGATATATTCCATTAATGATTTACTTCGTTAGGGAAGAATGTTTTGTATTTTACCGGAAAAAATTTCAGTCTGTCAAAATTGACAACGCTGGAATCGCATTAGGTAAAAATTATTCCCATGCTTTGTATAACCCTAAGAACAAAACCTATTCTTTATACAGTTTCTTTAATGAAATAAACCGGCTGATAAAGTACGAATTTCATGCCGGGGATAAAAAAGCAAAATCAATAAAAGTAATTGAATCACAAAACATTAGTAGTTATTTTGTTATTCCAATTAAAGGAAATCTCTATTTGATATCTTCCAACCCGAAAACAAACCCCATAGAATTCAAGGATATTGAATGATGCAGGTCATCCCGAAATTTTTGATAATACTTTTTTTAGCCGTTCAGCTTAATGCGCAAAATCTGGATAGTTTATATAATGTATTTCTTTCTATGTATGGCTTTCCTTCTTCTGTTCGGCAGGTTCAAAACGGCGAAATTTCCGATACGGAAAAATGTGGTACGAGAATAATAAGTCAAATTAGATTTAATATTCATAATTTCAACCCCGAAAAACAGAAAAAAATAACAATGCTGCTGTCACGTCCCGTTCTCGATACAAGTTTTGTGACACCAAATGGGAAATTCAGAATTCATTTTAATAAGTCAGATTATCCTGATTATATACCCGAAAATATTCGTGGTTCTCTAACTGTAGATCAGATTCCTCGATACAAAAAGATCTATTTGGATTCACTGGCTATTGCCGTTGACTCGGCATATAACTATGAAATTAATATATTAAAATATCCTGCGCCCCCTTCTGATAACGGCGCTGGCGGTGATAATCTCTATGATATTTATATTCAAAATTTATCGGGAGGACTATACGGTTATACCGACCCCGAGACCCCTATTAATGACAGCACATATATTACTTATATTATGATAGATAATGATTTCTCGAGTTCGAGTTATTACACGAAAAGAATAGACGCTGCACGAGTAACTGTTGCTCACGAACTGCATCATGCCATTCAAATGGGAAATTATGTTTATCGTTTGGCAGATTCTTTTTATTACGAAATAACTTCTACCTCTATGGAAGAATTTGTCTACAGCAGCATAAATGATTATTACTATTCGCTTATATCTTATTTTTTAAATCCAGCACAAAGCTTTGCTTCGAGTCGAGGTTATAATTTAGCAATCTGGAATATTTTTCTTGCCGACCGTTTTGGTATGGATATTATTAAAAGAATATGGGAATTGATGAAACTTCACAACCGTGCTTTAATTGCAATAGGAAATGCAATTCAGGAATACAACTCTTCTTTTAAGATTGAATTCAATAGGTTTGGGCAATGGATTTATTTTACGAATTTCAGGGCTAAGCCGGGAAGTTATTTTAAGGAAGCAGCCAACTATCCCCTTGTTAAACCGGCTATGAGCCCGCTGAGATATGATCAAAATAAAAATTCATTAATGATTAACACTAATCCGGTTTCTCTTAATTTGCTTTACTTTTATAACAACATAGATACTATGGTTTCTGTAATATCAAATGCCGATCTAAACGGAGGCATTCACCCTAATTCAAATACACTCGGTATGACATATTCGTACTCTTCTTCTTCATTTTCCGGCAGCAGAACTATTATAGACGGATTCTACTCATTACTCGAAACTACTAAACCCGAATTATTATCAGAATCAGATATTTTTAATTATGTACCTGTCGACAGCGGAATTGTTCAAAGAACCGAAGCCGAATTTGTTTATCCCCAGCCGTTTAAGTATTCGATGAATAGTTTTTTGTATTTCCCTGTTTCAAAAGATAATGACGGCTATGCTGATCTAAATATTTATTCGGTAAGCATGACTTTAGTTTATTCCTCACATAAAAGAATTCAGGCAATAGATAAATATGTCGTAGGTTGGGATGGAATGGATAATAAAGGCAATAAACTGCCAACCGGAGTTTATCTTTTCATTACGAAGTCAGGCGATAACATCAAAAAGGGAAAATTTATAATATACAATGACTGACTATTTTGTAGAACTTCATCAGGTAACAAAAATATTTGGACGGAGATTAATTTTTGAAAAACTTGATTACAAATTCCATCCGGGTAAAATATACGGCATTGCCGGACCTAATGGTGCCGGCAAATCAACACTGGCAAAGATAATTGTTGGACTTCTAACGCCGACTTCTGGTAAAGTTTTACATTATAACAATTCTTCTGTGATTCCGCCGGAAAAGCTTCATAATTATATTGGGTTTAATGCACCTTATCTTTTCTTGTATGATGAATTTACTGCAGAAGAAAATCTAAAACATTTTTCAAACATTCGCGGCTTGAAGTTTGAAAGCGAAAAAGCAGATTATATGTTTGACAAACTTGGTTTGCTTGAAAGAAAAAATGATTTTGTAAGAAGCTATTCTACCGGGATGAAACAGAGGCTCAAATTTATTTTTGCACTTTTTCATTCACCAATGCTAATTTTGTTAGACGAGCCTACTTCTACGCTGGATAACGAAGGAAAAGAAAAAGTATATGAATTACTTAATGAGCAGGCAAAAAATAATCTGGTAATTATTGCAAGCAACGAGGATTCGGATCTTGCCCTATGTGCGGAAACCATTAATATAAAAAACTATAAAAAAAGCTGATGAAAGCATATTCGATTTTTAGAAAAGACTGGCAGTCGGAATTAAGAACCAGATATGCGATTAATGCACTCGCGATGTTTATTCTTGTTACGATCAGCGTAATTATGTTTTCAATAGGCACCGAGACAATATCGGAATATTTAACCGGCGGTTTGTTATGGGTTGTTATTTTCTTTTCTGCGATGTCGGGTTTATCTCGTGCATTTGTTTCCGAAGAAGAGCGCGGCACTACAATGACGCTTCAGCTTATTGCCTCGCCGGCTACGATTTTTTCGGGTAAATTAATATTTAATTTGCTCCTTGTATTTTTAATGAACATTGCTATTACAATTCTTTTCTTTATACTTTTTGAATCTTTTGTGATTAAAAACTTTTTACTCTTTGCATTTGCATTTTTACTCGGGAATATCGGCATTGCCGTTTCCTCAACAATAATTGCGGCGATAATTTCAAAGGCAAGTTCAAAAGGAACACTTTATCCTGTACTTTCTTTCCCGATTTTGCTTCCCCTTATTCTTACACTTCTTGAGCTTACAAAATTTGCAATGGATGGCAATACAGTTGAGTCCTCGCTTGTTGAAATTGCAGTTCTAATTTGTTACGATGTAATAATGTTAACGGCTTCTTATTTGTTATTCGATTTTATTTGGAAAGAATAAACTTTAGGCTATCTTCAGATTAATTTTCATTGCCGGACTGTTCTCATTGAAAAGTGTAAAAAATATTGCAAACAAAAATTGGAAAGCGCCGGTCATCAAAAATTGTATTACCGCTTCTTCAACAGGAAATATAGTTACAATAAATTTTATTATTGTTGTTGCTTCGTAAAAAAGTAAAGCAAAATAGAAAATATTGACCGTTGCATTTTGGGCTACGATTAGAAGTGCCTTGCTTAAAATCACAAAAAAAATCAGAATATTGATTATGGCAATTACCGCCTTAACGAATTCTCCCATCTCAAATACTAACCCCGAAAAAAATGATATTATAAGAAGACACAGAGCGAAAAATGCCGTGATGTTGAATGATTTTGAGCCTCTTGTTATTTTTTTTAATGAGAGGAAAAGCATAAAAGAAATTGCAGCATGAACATAATAGGGGCGGAGAAGATGAAGTCTTATTAATAACGTGCTTATCGGATCGGAAACTGCAAGCAGCAAAAAGTAAATAAAGAAATTTGTTTTGTAATTTCTTATCGGCGGCATCAGCCATAAAACTATTGATATGATGACCAAAACGTGATAATATTGTAACATAATGGTGACTTATCTTTTAGCGGCAGTCCTATACAGGTTAGAAACTCTTATTGCGAATGAAATAAATTCAGGCAGATTTTTGAGTTTCATTTTATGCATAATTTTTGCCCTGTGTGTATCAATTGTTCTTTTGCTTATTCTCAGTTTTTCGGAAATCTCAAGGCTTGTAAGTCCACGGCTTATGTAATAAAGAATCATCTTTTCTTTCGGAGATAGCCGGAGAATATCAGCGCGATTCTTCACTTCCTTTGTTTTAAATTTTTCTTCGATTTGTTTTAACCTTTCGATGGAATATATTTCACGGAAATAATTTTTTTTATTTGCAACTATTCGGATAGCACTGCAAAGTTCTTCTTTGATGATATTTTTGTTCAGAAGTCCGCCGGCACCCATTTTCCATGCATAATAGACGTATTCTTCTCCGTCATACATTGTTAAAAAAATTGCTTTAACGTTCTTATCTCTCTTTTTTATTTGTTTAAGTGCATCTATGCCAGATAATTCGGGCATGGAAATATCAACCAGAATAACGTCGGGTTTGAGCAGCAGATATTTTCGAACTAATTCTCTTCCATTTTCTGCTTCTCCAATTACTTCTAAGTCCGGCTCTTCATTTAGCAGTGAAATAATGCCGCTTCTGAAAAGCCGGTGGTCGTCTGCAATTAATACTTCTATTTTATTTTTGCTTTCCATTTATTCTTAAAGGCTAATGGTATTTCGATAATAAGTACTGTTCCTTTCCCTATTTCCGATTCGACTTTGAATTTGCCGTCGTAATTCTTAATTCTTTCCTGAATGTTAATTAATCCCATCCCTTTTAATTTGCCGTTGTTATTTAACGCTTTTTCAGCATCAAAACCTTTTCCGTTATCGGAAATCATTATTCTTATTAGATTTAGTTCCAAAACTATTTGAATGTTGAACTCGGTAGCATTTGAATGCTTAATTATATTGTTAAGTGATTCCTGTATTATTCTGTAAATATAAATTTCAAGATTGAAATTCAGTCTTTTGTTCAAACCAGTAACATTGTAGCTGCCTTTAATATTGCTCTCTCGTGTTGTTTTTTCTATGAGATGTTTTAGTGCGGGAATAAGTCCCATTTCTTCTAGCACTCTGGGTTTCAGTTTGTAAGATATTTCTTTTAACTCTGTGATTGTTAGTTCAAGCAGTTCAATTAAATTTTGCAGGTCTTCTCTGCCTGCGGCAGCGGTTTTTTCTTCCAAAAGTTTCGACATTTTTAATTTCAGAAATGACAAATTCTGTCCTATTCCATCATGCAGTTCTCTTGCAATTCTTTGTCTTTCTTCTTCTATAAGCTCATTTGATCTTTCCGAGAGATCCCGTAATCTTTTTTCGGATTTAACAAGCATTTCCTCGTATTTTTTTCGTTGAGTTATATCTCTAAAATAGACCTGAGCAAACTGCAGATGAGGTTCACCTCTCAACAATATTGTGTAATATTTATTACCAATCTTTTCGGTAAATGTTGCCGAGTTGTTATTAGTCATTGCATCGTAAATTTGTTCCTGTTTTATAGGGAGTACTTCGTGTAATTTTTTCCCCTTCAACTGGCAGTTAAATGCTTTTTCTGCTGCTTCATTTGTTTGAATTATATCTCCGCTGTTGTTAATTCTGATTATCGGGTCGGGATCTAATTCTGCAAATAAAGCCATCATTCTGGTATGCTTCAGCTCGAGGTTTTCTTTTTCTTTATTAACTTTTAAGACTGCGGGAGCTAAAAGATAGCGGTAAAAATAATAAAGCAGTGCAGCAATTAATGCAATAATAATAATTGAAAGAAGGATTGGGCTGTTCGGTTTAAAAAACAGTTTTAAAATATCTTCACCGCCCTCGAGAATAAATGTTATCTGTGAAGAAATAACCATATATCTATATGAATAACCCGTGTTTCATAGATAAATTTTGCTAATATTTATTGGTTCTTCATATAAAGAACAAAATATTGATTGCATTACATAAATTAAGAAAATTTAGAATAAAAGCATGCTCTTTTAGGCACATATTTTTTAGAAAAGCATCCACCGTCTATTGTTAAAGGGAATAAATCATCTGGAAGGTTAAGAATTTAAAAACCTGTAGAATCGTTTATTTTATGCCGAACCATACTAAACATTTTTTATCAAGTGAACCTTCAGTTTCATTCTTTGCGGTGTAGAAAGGAACAGAAAATTTTTCACCGATAAGCCAGAATTTTCTGTAAGTATCTATTTTTTGTTTGAAACACGGACCAAGTGCATCGTCATCAACCTTGATATCAGCACCGGTATTTAATGTTCTCATAATATCTGCCAAAGCGTCCTCTCCTGCGTAATATCTGATTAAAGCACTTAAAATTCCGTTCGAAATTCCCATGCTGTCTTTTTTGCAGCGATGAATAACATCAAGCATTAAGTTGTCTAATGATTTTTTACCGGCAGATTTTTTTATGATCGATGCATTAAGATTATTTGCAAGTATATCTCCCCTAAGAAAAGGAAGTTCGTGAATGTCCATATCCGTCCAGTAAGAGTTAATTATTTTTTCATTTCGTTCATGCCGGACGGGTGAAGTAAAATAATTTTTGAGTACTTTGTTGTAATCATCTACATATTCTTTTATGCTTATCATCCCGCTTCTTAGAAGAAATAATCTTGCATAATAATTTGAAAATCCTTGAGAGAACCAATAAATCAATTCTTCCGGTGACGCATACAAAGCTTTATCCCACATCCATGCCTGAAGTGATTCGAACGATAATATTGTTTTTAGAGAAAAATTTATAACCGCATTTGTTGTTAAATATACTGCAAATGAATTAACCCTTTTTACACCAATGTAGTCGTCGTAACCTTCGATTGGCATAATTGATATGAAGTAATAAGGGAAGTCATTATCTTTCCAGAAATCCCTCTGAATTTTTATTATTTCTTCAGTGGTGTTTGCAATTTCCGCGTCGCTGAATTTCCAGTTGCCTCGGATAGAAATATAAACCGGATTATTGTTGATTGTGCGCTGAATTATTCTGAAATCCCCGCCGGTAAATATTGTTCTGCAGAATCTTCCCGGGGAAATAGTTACACTTTGTGATTTTTCATTAACTCCAAAACTGTTTGCAAGAACCCAATTCTGCGGGATATTGAGCCAGTTAATGTGAAAATTGTAATTTTTATTCCAGTCCCAGACCGGAATTATCAAAACAGTTTCGCCTAAGAAAGAAAAATAATCGCTTTTGATTACGGCATGGTATATATTATCAGCCGAAAGAGATTCAGTGTATGATTCTTCCACTTGATAAGTTAATACAACTGTTGAGTAAGGCTTGTATTTAACAATTTTTTCTTCGGGTTTATTGGTGTCATTAATGAATGTATTTGGAGAAGCCGCTTCAAGTGATTTTATTCCTCTTAAATGATTTAATCCTCCAAACCTGTACGGAAGAAGAATTTTTGTTTCGCCGGATGCATCCCCGGTAAATTCCAGTTTGATCTTCAATCTGTATTTGTTGTAATAGTTAAAAGGTTCAATAGTGTATGCAGCGGTTTTATTTACATCTTTCCTTCCACCGGCTGAACTGTATTCATACATAGTGTTATTTAAGAAGTGATAAACGTATGGGCTGGGACACGTATTAATTTGTCCGCATAACATTAGAAACAAAACAATTGTCTTGTAGAAATTTCTCGTCATTACCCTTTTTTGTGCTTACAATTTAGTGTGCATTATTACAAAAAATATTTTATAAAAAAAATATAATTTGTGCTGCATTTTTTTTTGCTTATTTTATAGGTGGATTCATTATTAAAATTAATCACATTAAATAAACCAAAAGGGTGCGGATAATGAAACTAAAAATTCTCGCTATGAATCATAAAATTACCCCTCCAGCAAGGCGGAGGAGGTCTATTCTTATATTTTTGCTACTAATCTCTTTTTCATTTGTCTTTTCACAGACAAGAAAAATTGATTTTGTCGAATATAATCTTTCTAACGGGCTTCATGTAATACTTCATCAAGATAACTCTACGCCGATAGTTGCAATTACTGTCACTTATCACGTCGGCTCAAAAAATGAAGAGCCAGACCGTACGGGTTTTGCACATTTCTTTGAGCATCTGATGTTTGAAGGCTCTGAGTATATTGGCAGGGGAGAATTCGACAAAATTTCCGAAAACGCCGGTGGGCAAAACAATGCAAGCACTTCTTTCGACCAGACATTTTATTATCAGATTTTGCCGTCCAATCAGCTTGAACTTGGCTTGTGGATGGAATCCGAAAGAATGCTGCATTTGAAAATTGATTCTATTGGAGTTGAAACTCAAAGAAAAGTTGTTAAAGAAGAAAGAAAACAACGGCTTGATAATCAGCCGTACGGAACTCTTCAGGAAGAAATTTTCAAACATGCTTACAAAGTTCATCCTTACAGATGGACACCGATCGGTTCGGCGCAGTATATTGATAAAGCCACACTAAATGAGTTTATTGATTTTTATAAACATTATTATGTTCCTCAAAATGTGGTACTTTCGATTGCCGGCGATATCAATATTAGTCAAGCTAAAAAAGAAATTGAAAAGTATTTTGGTGATATTCCAAAAGGGAGCTATGAAATTAAAAGACCAAACACAGTTGAACCTCCTTTAGGTGGTGAAGTTAGTGATACGGTTTATGATAATATTCAGCTTCCGCTGGTTGTTCATGCTTATAGAATTCCGGCACAAGGCACACCGGATTATTACGCACTCGAAATGTTAAATACAATTCTGGCACAGGGACAAAGTTCAAGGCTTTATAAATCATTGGTAGATAAACAGCAGAAAGCTGTCTTCGCGGGTTCTTTGAATTATTCTCTAGAAGATCCAGGTTTATTTATTGTTTATGCGGTTGCCAATGTCGGAATATCTCCCAATGATCTTGAAAATGCAATGCAGAAAGAACTGAACAGGGTGAAAGACACATTGATCACGAAAGAAGAATACCAGAAACTGCAGAACCAGACCGAAAACGACTTTGTGACTTCTAACAGCACCGACCTTGGAATAGCCAGCAGCCTGGCTAACTATTATATGTTTTTTCATAATACCAATCTTATTAACACCGAAATTAATAAGTATATGCTGGTTACAAGAGAAGATATTAAAAGAGTTGCCGATAAATATTTGATCAAGGATAACCGTGTTGTACTTTATTATTTACCTAAAAAAGCAAGCGGTACAAAGTAGTCTTTATCAAAAATAAACAGCGGAGAAGTTTAAAATGAAAAATAGAATTTCAATTCCAATTGTTCTGTTATTGTTCATTACCGGTCTAAGTTTTGCACAAATTGACCGCAGTGTTAGACCCAAAGCAGGACCTGCCCCGGAAATTAAACTTGGCAAATACGACAGCTTTTCATTGAAAAACGGTTTAAAAGTTTTCGTTGTTGAAAATCATAAACTGCCACGTGTAGCGTTCGATCTTGTCGTAGATAGAACACCAATTTTAAAAGGCGACAGTGCCGGCTACACAGAAGCAGCCGGTGAATTGCTAAGAACTGGTACAAAGACAAGAAATAAAGATAAAATAGATGAGGAAATTGATTTTATTGGAGCATCACTTAGTACATCTTCAACAGGTGTTTACGCAGTGTCGTTAAAGAAACATGTAAATAAATTACTTGATATTATGTCGGATGTTGTAATCAATCCTCTCTTTAAACAGGATGAACTGGATAAAATCAAAAAACAGATGCTCTCAAGCCTTGCAGCAGCAAAGGACGACCCTAACGCAATTTCCGGCAGAGTAAGAAACGCTCTGTTTTACGGCAAGGATCATCCTTACGGCGAATCGATGACAGAAGAATCGGTAAATAAAATAAATCTCGAAATGTGTAAAAATTAT
Organism: Melioribacter roseus; assembly: GCA_020722085.1. GTDB lineage: Bacteria > Bacteroidota > Ignavibacteria > Ignavibacteriales > Melioribacteraceae > Pyranulibacter. The sequence goes on along the minus strand of DYLN01000009.1, from coordinate 28,994 downwards.
TATGAAACATATTTTAGACCGAACATTTCTTATCTTGCGATTGTAGGAGATATTAATAAAGCCGAAGCGCAAAAACTTGTTGAAAAGTATTTCGGTAAGTGGAAAAAAGGAGACGTTCCGGTTAACACATTCCCAACGCCTAAACCTCCGCTCGTAAACAAAGTCGAACTAGTTGACAGAGCTAATTCCGTTCAGTCGGTTATTACTATAGGCTATCCAATTGAGCTTCCCAAAGCGAGTGAGGATGTGATACCGGCTTCGGTAATGAACACGATTCTTGGCGGATCATTTCTTTCCAGAATAAATAATAATTTGAGAGAGAAACATGGTTATACCTATGGTGCTGGTTCATCTATAAACTCTGATAAGTACGTCGGCAGTTTTTACGTCAGCACAAAAGTTAGAAATGTTGTTACCGACAGTGCGATTACGGAAATTTTTAATGAGCTGAGAAAAATGCGAAATACAAAAGTAACGGAAGACGAACTGCAGACAACAAAAAATTATATGACAGGAAGTTTTGCCCGCTCACTTGAAAATCCTCAAACAATAGCAAACTTCGCAATTAATATTGCACGCTACAATCTGCCGCCGGATTATTATAAAAATTATTTGAAAAATTTGAACTCGGTAACAGTTGACCAGATCAGTTCTGTTACCGAAAAATATATTAAGCCGTCCAACTGCAATATAATTGTTGTTGGAAAAGGAGACGAGATTACCAATGGATTAAAGAAATTCTCGCTAAGCGGAAAGATTGATTACTATGATATTTACGGCAACAAATATGATCCTTCATTAAGCAAAATACCCGAAGGCGTAACTGCAGAAACAGTTCTGAATAAATATATTGAAGCAATCGGCGGTAAAGAAAATGTTCTCAAGGTCAATGATAAAACCACAAAATTAAGCGGCTCGGTACAGGGGATGAACTTAACGTTAACGATTTATCAGAAAGAACCAAACAAACTTTATCAGGTTTTAGATGCCGGGGTGTTTAAACAGGAAACTATTTTTAACGGGGAAAAGGGAAAAATCACCGGCATGGGTCAAATGACCGAAATGAGCCCAGAACAGGTCGAAAAGATGAAAGCCGAGTCGTCTTTGCATTGGTTTTTAGATCTCGATAAAATGGGCGTGAAGAAAGATTTAGCCGGAATGGAAACAATTAACGGTAAGAATGCTTACAAAATTACTTTCACGATGCCTGACGGCGGAAAAATTGTTAGGGACTTTGACGCTGAAAGCGGATATCTACTAAGAGAAGTAAATACGATGGATACACCTCAAGGCAGTTTTACACAAACCCTAGATTTTGGAGATTACCGTGATGTTCAGGGGGTAAAGTATCCTTTTAAGCTGACGCAGAACGTTGGACCAAATACAATTGATTTAACCGTTAATTCAATCGAAATTAATACCGGCTTAAAAGACGATTTGTTTGAAGTGAAATAGGCGGTAGGTGCCTTGTTCCGAATCCCGTTTGTAGGGTTAGGAATACGGCTTCGAAGCTTTGATTAAGTTAAAATAGAAACAGAGTTTCTGCGTAATGTTCCCGAATAGAGTTTGGGAGCGAGGAGAAAGAGGACGAACCTCAAAGGTTTCTTTTAAAGGCGAGGATAGGTTGTAGGGGCGAGGTTTCCTCGCCCGTTATTAAAATTATGAATAAAGATAATGGCTGGAAAATCTTGACAGAGTTTGCCGACCATTTGTACAACGATCAACTCGAGGTTTGAACAACTCGAAAATTAACTCCTAATTAAATAAATTTCCTTTTGAGGTTCGGAAAGAAACTCGCAGCCGTTTTTTGTTACGACGACTTCTTCTTCAATTGTAGCTATACCGTAACCTTCAATTGTTAAACGGGGTTCGAGAGTGAAAACCTGCCCTTCTTCAATAGGCAAATAAGGGAGATTCCCGTAACGCTCCCATCTTGGACCAAGTAATGCACCCCCGTCGTGAGCAAATCTGCCAAGCTGATGACCGAGTCCGTGTGGATATTCTTCATACCCGTGTTTCAAAATGTTATCCCTCGCAACGAGGTCTATTTCCCAGCCCAGTTTTCCCGGTTTTAATTCTGCGGCAGCCAATTGTATCGATTCCTTTATAACATCAAATCCTTTTTGTACTTCAAAAGGTGCCTTATTTTCACCTGGTCTCAGTACGTACCATGTCCTTTGCAAATCGGAGCAATAACCGTTTATATTAAGACCGAAATCCATATTTATTACATGTCCAGGCTGTACTTTTCGTTCAGTAGGTTTTGCATGTGCACCTGCAGTACCCGGACCAGAAAAAACAGCGGGACACTGTTCTTTATCCCATGCAAGTCCATAACCCTTTTTATTGACAAGCTCAAGCACAAAATCAGCAATTTGTTTTTCAGAAACTCCGGGTCTAATAAATTCTGTCACCTGTTCAAATATTTTCAAAGTTTCTTTTATTGCTTCTTTCATCAGCGAAAGTTCTTTAGGTGATTTTCTTCCTCTTAATGTTGCAATTATTTCTTCCGATGAAACAAGTTTGTCTGAATATGGTGTGTTCTTAAAATGATCCATCAGTTCAAGGTACATTCCGTGTGTGAGTCCATCAGCCAAGATTGAATTCCTCGAATAGTTAACGGCAATCTTGTTTGGATTAATTTTGCCGATTACTTCCAGAAGTTTTTCTTTGACTGATTTCAAATACGGGTGAATGTTTTTATACGTAGCAGTTGATTTCATATTCTCAAATTCAAGGGAGCCGATAATTGCATGAGTTTCGCCGCTTTTAGTAATAATAAAAGCCGATTGCCACGTTGCATGTGTACCAACAATCATGTCCATCATCGGATCTTTCATGTTGCCGGTCTCGCGCACAAAGGTCAGCCACATATCGATCTCTTTCTCGTTCAAAATTTTAACAGCCTGGTCAATTTTTTCCAGAATTAATTCTTTCATAAAACCTCCGCCGTTAATAAGAAAATTTATGTTTCAACAAGGAATTGTAAAAATAAATTTACTTCCTTCACCGGGTTTACTTTCCACCCAAATTTTTCCCTTATGTTTTTCTATAAATTCTTTGCAAAGGATTAATCCAAGTCCTGTACCTTTTTCTCCACGCGTTCCGTAGTTTGTGACATACTGGTCAATCTTAAAAAGTTTGGAATGCAGTGTTTCATCAATTCCAATTCCCGTATCTTGAACAATTACCTTTACGATTTGTTTTTCTTTCTCAGAATTATCTGTTTCCCTGTTTGCTGAAATAGTGATTTTTCCTTCTTCAGTAAATTTTATTCCGTTGGAAAGTAGATTGCGTATGACAGTTTTAAGCATTTGTTCATCTGCTAAAATTTCAAGATCTGCAGGACAGTTAACTTCCAGATTAATATTTTTGCTTTTTGCCATAGGTTCAAAAATGCAGGAAGCATCTTTAAGTAAAGGCAGTAAAAACATTTTATGCGGGTTAAAATCGATACTGCCTGTTTGAGAGCGTGCCCAGACAAGAAGATTTTCCAGAAGCTGAAAACTTCTCGTCGCTGAAGTATCAATGTCGTTTAATATCGTAAGGCGTTCATGGTCTGATAGCTCATAATAATCTTTTTTTAAAATTTCAGAATTGCCGAGTATTGCATTGAAAGGGGCTTTGAGATCGTGGGCGATGATTTTAAAGAATTTATCCTTAACAGCATTTAGTTCTCTATACTTTATGCTTGCCGTTTTGTTTACACGGTATCTATTATAAGTGATTACAGCAATTATTATTACCAGTAAAGCGATTATTATTAAATAGTTTTTCTGTTTTTTACTGAGCTCGTTGTCCTTATGAAGCAATGCGTTTTCCTTTTCAATTTTTTCGGAGTTGTATGCTGCTTCCATAGAATTTACAAGTGCAATATTTTCTTTGCTCACAATAGAATCTTTCAATGTTAAAAATTTGTTAGTATAGTCAAGAGCACGTTTATAATCTCCTTTTAACTTGTTATAATCTGCCCAGAATTTATAACAGTCCAGTTCAAGATAAGCTGCTTTTAAGGTGGAAGCTATTTTCTGAGCTTTTCTCAGGTTTTCTTCCGCTTCTTTTGTTTTACCGAGTCTGGCGTAAATCATTGCCAGATTGTTGTGGTTGGTAACTTGTCCTTCAGGATAATTTATTTTATAAGAAAGATCAAGAGCACGGTGTCTGTATTCTAGTGCTTTTTGTAAATCATTCCGCTTTAAGTAAACACCGCCTATTCCGCCACAGACTGCAGCTAATCCTTTTTTATCGTCAAGCGACTTGTACTCTCTTTCTGCCTCAAGGTAATATTTTAAGGCGGTATTCATCTCGTGCATTTTATAATAAACTTCTGCAATTAAGTTTAACGCTAAGGCTCCTCCTTGTTTATCGTTAATTTCATTTCGGATTCGCAAAGTATAATTTAAGTATTCTAATGCTTTGATATAGTTTTCTTGATTGACATATATAAGCCCGATGTTGATTGTACAAAAGGAAATGCCGGGTTTCATTCCTAGCCTTTCAAAAAATTTTAGTGCTTTGAGAATATAATTTAAAGCCAGAACATTGTTTCCTTCCAATCTGTAAATGCCGCCAATATTATTGTATGAATAAGCGATCTGTTCGGAGTCTTTTGCTGCTTCGGCTGTATTGAGTGCAGAATTATAAATGCTTAGCGATTTATCATAGTCTCCGAGATTGCGGTAGACTACCTCCATTAAGTTAAGTGCTTTTGCTTTCAATTTTTTATTATCGATTTTTTCCGAGAGTTTGACAGCTTCTTCAGCACTTTTGAGTGCATTACGCAGTTCTTTATTTCTGTTTTCCCAGCAATAATCTGTAAGAACTCTAATTTTTGTTGTATCAGGCAGGTTTGATATTGCTTTTAACAAAGAATCCACATTCGATTGAGGAAGGACGAGTGAAGGTAATATAATAAAGGATAACCGGAGAAGTATCATAAAATAGAACTCATAAAATTTTGTGTAAAATTAACACACTTTTGGGCAATAACACAAAGTGTCATGCGAAAAATATCTGTAAAAGCTGACGCTAATATGAACTTAAATTCTTTACTTGTCACTCAATACTCTAAAAACCTTTCAGCCAAAAACCAAGTCCAACACCAATAAAAGTTGCGATTGCATAACCGAGTGTACCGCATAAAATAGCCGGAAGAACCAAAGCATTCCATTTTCTGCCAACAGCCATTGCCGCAGCGGTTGTTGGTCCGCCCATGTTTGCATTCGATGCAATTACGATTTCGGCTAAATCAAGATTTAACAGTCTGCCAGCTAAGAGAATAAAAAGCAGGTGAACCGATAAAATTATGGCTGCGAAAACAAAAAGTATCGGGCCGTAAGATAGCACTACTCCTATATTTGCACTTGCACCGATGGCAGCAAAAAAAATCTGCATTAAAAAAGTTCCTATCTGATCTGAGCCGTTAATTTTACTTACACTTTTGTGAAAGGCAGTAGCAATTAAAACCGTTATTGCAGTAATAATTAAAATTGCGCTTCCGTTTATTCGAATTATATCTTGAGTCAAAAACCCAATTGCACAGATTGACGAAGCCAGTGTAAAGACTTTTGCCATGTCCATCAAATCCGGTGCATCGTTGTTAGTTGCGATAATTACTGTATCCGCCGAATTACCAGCATTTTCAAGGTGCTTGGTTTTATATTTTTTCTGAAAAAATTTTATGGAAGGAATTGCAAACAAAACTAAAAAGTATATAGCCATAACTAAATTATCTGCAGCGACACCGGCAGTTAATATTTCAGGAGCGTTTAGATGAACAGCTTCGGAAGCAGCAACATAATTCATTGAGCCGCCAATGTAAGTAGCCGAGAAGATTGCCGCAAGCTGCCAGTTGTGTTTTCCTAAATCCAATAATTCAAATGCGGTTATTGTTCCTATGATCGTTCCGATCGCACCTAAAAAGTACGCAACTAAAGTTGGTCCCGACTCGTTTATAATTCTTTTGATGTTTGCTTTGAATAAGAGCATCGGTATGGCGAGCGGGACGAGATATGACCAGACCGTATCATAAGCAGGAGCAGAAGTTGGTATAATCGATAAATTCGATAACAGAAATGTTCCGATAATTGAGACTACGGCAGCGGAAAGTTTTGACCCCCATTTTGTTTTTTCCGACCAAAGTCCGAAATATGCAACAGCGATTAAAACTGCCCAGAGAAGCCAATGCTCTTCGGGAGAAATCAGTGTATTTTTTCCCATCCATAATTCCTTTCTGTTTTGTCTTGATAAAAAATTCAAAAACGATTTTAAACAAAATTGACAGGCAAGGCAAGCATTAGCATTATTTTAATTAAGTTGTGAGATTTTCCTTAGTTCCATAAATTTCTTTTCGGTATATATAAGTCTACATGATTAATCGTTACATGCATTGATTTATGAAATATATTCGCAAAACAAAAGAAGAATTGATTAAGGAAATAAAACTCCTTAAAAAGGAAAACGGTAAGCTGCGCCGCTTGGGGAAAAAAGAGGAAAAACTCGAGCAGGCTCTTGATGAGAGCAGCAGACTGTATCAAGAATTAATTAATCTTTCTCCGGAGGCAATATTACTTCACGTCGATGGTAAAATTATTTATGCAAACCTTGCTGCCGCCGAGTTATTCGGTTTAAAAACTAAAAATGAAATGATAGGAAAAAAGCTTTTAAGTTTTGTCCCGAAAAAATTTAAGAATATTATTTGTGAGAGAATAAATTCAAGCAGTAATAACAGATTAAATGAACCGCTTTTGATTAAAGGTAAAAGAAAAAATGGTTCTGAATTTCACCTCGAGGCAGTTGCATCAGTTGTTCCGTACGACAGCGGCAAAGCAGTGCAGGTTATCATTAGAGATATTACCCGGCAGGTTAAATACGACAACGAACTTCGGGAAAGTGAATCAAGATACAGATCGCTGGTTGAACTTTCTCCGGAAGCAATTATTGTTCATTCAAAAGGCAAAATTATGTATGCTAATAAAGCAGCGTCTAATCTAATAGGACAACCCGAAAATAGTTTGATTGGAATGGATATTGTAGAATTAGCTCCACCTGAGTACCGCGATAAAATCCGGAGAAAAATTCAATTGGGCGAAAAAGGCGAAGTATCAAAAGAACCGATTATGTTGACAGCTAAAATGCCCGACGGCTCGATACGCTATTTTGAAACTGTCGGCGCACCGATAAAAATAAAAGGAAAACCCGCCGCACAGGTTATTATAAGAGATATTACTGCAAATAAGCTCTATGAAGATTCACTTAAGAATTACAGTGAACACTTGAGAAATTTGAATATTCACCTTCAAAAAGTTAGGGAGGAAGAAAGAACTAAAGTTGCACGGGAAATTCACGATGAACTCGGACAAAATTTAACTGCGCTTGCAATGGATATTTCTTTACTGAAAGAATTGGCAGAGGAAACAGTCGGCGGGAAGATCAGCATTGATATTCTTAAAAAGTTAGACTCCACTTCAAAACTTCTTGAAGATACCGTGTCTGCTGTTAGAAAAATTTCAAGTGAGCTGCGTCCCTCTGTGCTTGACAGTCTCGGACTGCTTGCTGCTATAGAATGGCAGGCAGAAGAATTTGAAAAGAGAATGGGCATTACATGCGAATGTTTTTTGCTTGCAGATAATGTTAAACTTGCTCCCGAAATTACTACGGGAGTATTCAGAATACTTCAGGAATCGTTAACCAATATTGCAAAACATTCTAAAGCTTCGCTTGTTACAATTACTTTTACCGAAGAGAAAGCAAATTACTTTATGGAGATTAAAGATAACGGAATCGGCATTTCTGAATTTGATTTTGAAAAGCAGAATTCTTTTGGGCTGATTGGAATGCACGAAAGAGCAAATTTATTTGGCGGCGAAGTGGAAATTAAGGGAATCCAAGGAAAGGGAACCACAGTCTCTGTTCGGATTCCGTTTGATAAATAAATCTAAAAAGTTATGATCAAAATTTTAATAGCCGATGACCATCCCGTCGTGCGTGAAGGACTCAAACAAATTATTTCCAAAGCGGAAGATATGACTGTCCAGGGCGAAGCATTAAATGGAAATGAGACTATTGAAATGATCAAAACGGGTGAGTGGGATGTTGTTGTATTAGACATAGCAATGCCGGGAAGAGACGGATTGGATGTTCTAAAGGAAATTCGTGCTGCAAAACCCAAACTTCCGGTATTAATTTTAAGCGTGCACCCTGAAGAGCAGATAGCTGTCAGAACATTGAAACTCGGCGCATCCGGCTACATGAATAAAGAGGCTGCCCCTAAAGAACTTGTAAACGCAATTCGTAAAGTCTATTCTGGAAGCAAATATGTAAGCAGCAATCTTGCAGAAAAAATTGTTTCAAGTTTGGATTCAAATGTTTCAGATGATCCCAACCAAATATTATCCGATAGAGAATTTCAAGTGATGAGAATGATTGCTTCCGGGAAAAATGTTAACGAAATTGCGGATGAACTCTTTATTAGTGTTAAGACTGTCCGCACATACCGCGAACGCATTCTTCAAAAACTAAAGTTGAAAAACGATGTTGAAATTGCCCGTTACGCACTGAAGAACAGACTTCTCGAAAATTAATTATTTTTTGTAGTCCATAGACTACAACACAATTCGCCATTTGCCAATTGTGTGCTCTCCGTTTCAATAATAAGTTTACACCTCAAAATTATTATAGGAAGGAATTTTTGGAACATAACAGCTACAAAATAGCAGTAATAGACGACTCTAAACTGATTCGCGAAAGACTTATTGAGAAAATTAAAAGCATTAAAGGGTTCGATATTATCTGGGATGCCAAGAATTTATCCGAAAGTTACAATTTAATTAAAACAACTTTGCCCGATATTTTAATACTTGATATCCAGCTTCCTGACGGAAATGGGATGGAATTTCTGCACTATGTTAGGAAACATTATAAGAATGTAATCGTCATAATGCTAACAAATAATGTTTGTTCTGTATTTAAAAAAATATGTGAAAGAATCGGGTCTAATTTTTTCTTCGATAAAACGAAAGAATTCGATAAGATTTTTTTATTTCTTAAATCACTAAATAAGAATGAATCACAAAAAAATTGCTAAGCATACATGGGGAATTCTAATATGGGCTTAATGAAGAAAATATTTTTTACTGTCACGGCAGTTATAATTACCAATCAAGTTTTGCCGGCTCAGGATACGCTTAAACTTTCGATTGAGCAGGCAATTGATATTGGACTAAAGAACAGCAAAACTTTGCATGCATCGTTAATGAATGTAAAAGCTGCTGAAGCACAATCCGGCCAAGCCGATGCAGCATTGCTTCCATCCTTAAAATTAACAGCAGCTTATAGAAGGCTTAGTTTTGTTGAACCGTATAGTATCTCTACTCCTTTTGGAGTCTATGAAATTTCTCCGTCTATTCTCGATAATTATACTTCAATATTAACTCTTTCCCAGCCTCTGTTTACAGGGTTTCGACTTTTAAACAACAGCCGGATAGCTGAAAAAAATTACGAAGCAGCAAGTGAAGAATATAACCGTAATAAAAGCGAATTGGTTTTTAATATAAAAAATGCCTACTGGAATCTTTACAAAGCCATAGAGTTAAAAAAAGCAGTTGATGAAAATGTGGAACAGATTAAAGCCCATCTGAATGATGCAAATAATCTGCTAAAGGTCGGAATGTTTACGGAAAATGACGTACTTAAACTTCAGGTTCAATTATCCGATGCACAGTTAAAACAGCTTGATGCAAATAATAATATTCAGCTTGCAACAGTATCCCTAAACAATGTTTTGAGTATTCCGCTTAATACTCAAATCAATATTACATCCGGAACCGAATACGAAGACAACAAGATGGAAAACATGAGAGAGTTGATAAATGCTGCTCTGCAAAACAGACCGGAAATTAAAGCCGCGAAATATAGAGTTGAGTCCGGTGAGTACAATTTAACCGCTGCTCAATCCGGATGGTATCCTCAAATTAGTTTGGCGGCGAATTACTATTACAGCAAACCAAACCAGAGAATATTTCCTTCGCAGAACAAATTCAGCGGAACGTGGGATCTGGGAGTTAATTTTAGTGTAAATATCTGGGATTGGATGACAACCAAACATCAATCGGATGCTGCAGAGGCATTGCTTTCGCAAAGCAAGGATTTATTAGGCAGCACCAAAGATCAAATTGTTCTTGAAGTGACTCAAAATTATTTGACACTAAATCTTGCAAAACAAAAAATAGAACTGGCGGAGTTAAGCGTTAGGCAGGCGCAGGAAAATATGAGGGTTACTTCGGAAAGATTTAAATCCGGACTCGTATTAAGCTCCGACGCAATCGATGCCGAGGTTGCACTTCTTGTTGCCAGAACAAACTTTACTACTTCAATAGTTGATTATGAAATTGCAAAGGCTCGTCTGGAAAAATCGATCGGGAAATAAAAAAATTATAATTATAAAAGGGGAAAAGAAAATGAAAACGCTAAAATATTTATTGATTCCTTTAATATTGCTGGCAGCTATAACAGCAGTATTAATAAATAACAGGACGCAAATTCAAGCTAAATCAGTGCCCAGAATATCGGATGTAAACTATGTTTCCGTTGAAAAAGTTAGTAAAAGAAATTTGTCGGAAGAATTTTCTCTTGTGGGTACTGTGGCTGCTAATAACGATGTGAATATCGTCTCCGAAACACAAGGAAAAGTTACCGGTGTTTTTGTAAAAGTCGGCGACTATAAACCTGCCGGCTCCATTCTTTTTCAAATAAATGATGAACTGAAAAAAGCTGCTTTGATGAGTGCGGAAGCAGCTTATGAAAAAGCAAAAAAAGATTATGAACGGTTTCTTGAACTTCACAGCCAGAAATCCGCTTCCGATTCCCAGCTTGATGCCGCTAAACTTGCAAAAGCAAATGCCGAAGCACAGTACATCATAGCAAATAAACAGTACAACGATACAAAAATTACCACCCCTATTTCGGGATATGTTACTGCAAGGTACGCTGACCTCGGTGTAATGGTGCAGAATAACAGCGTTGTTGCAAATGTAGTAGATATTTCCAAAGTGAAAGTAAAAGTTAATGTTGCCGAAGAAGATGTATTTAAATTAAAAACCGGCGATGAGGTTAAAGTGACTACCGATGTTTATCCCGGTATAACTTTTAAAGGAAGAATAGAAACCATCAGTGCTAAAGGAGATGACGCACACACCTATCCAGTAGAAGTTTCAATCATAAATGAAAAAAATCATGAACTGAAAGCCGGCATGTTTGCCCGCGTTAGTTTTAACAATAACATAAAGAGCGATGTGCTGACAATTCCGAGAGAAGCTCTGCTGGGAAGTGTTAAAGATGCGGAAGTTTATGTTGTTGATGGAGATAATGCAAAACTTGTAAAATTAATTCTTGGTCAGGAAACCGGAACACGAGTACAGGTTCTGCAAGGATTAAAAGAAGGTGACAATGTAATCGTCAGCGGTCAAAATAATTTAACCGTCGGTTCTAAAATTGAGATCGTTCAATAATTTTAATGATGAATGGGGAATTAAATCATGACTTTAACAGAATTATCCATAAAACGTCCATCGTTGATAATTGTAATTTTTTCAGCGTTGATTATACTTGGCTTGTACAGTTACCAACAGCTGCAGTATGAACTTCTACCCAAGTTCAATGCGCCCGTTATTACAATTACGACTTTATATCCGGGGGCGTCTCCCGCCGAAGTTGAAACAAGCGTTTCAAAAGTTATTGAAGATGCGGTTTCGGGAATGGACAAGGTATCGGCTGTCAGATCAACTTCGATGGAAGGAGTTTCATTTGTTATTATAGAATTGCTTCAATCGGCAAATACAGATGTTTCGCTTCAGGATGCCCAGCGAAAAGTTGGCGAGGTTTTATATAAACTTCCATCGGGAGTAAAGTCTCCTACCCTTTCTAAAATTGCACTCGATGAGATTCCGGTTCTTCGAATGGGCGTTTCGGCAAACCTATCGGATAAAGACCTTTACCAGTTTATGAAAGATAAAATCAAACCGGAATTGTCGAAAATTGCCGGCGTAGGTCAGATTGCATTAATAGGAGGCGACGAAAGGGAAATTAAAGTAAATCTCGATATGGAGAAATTGAAAGCCTATGGATTTTCGATTCTTCAAGTCACTAATGCGGTAAAAAATGCAAATCTTGATTTCCCAACTGGAAAAATTAAAGATACCGATGAACAGTACGTTGTTCGAATTGCAGGAAAGATTTCGAGCCTTAAACAGTTGAGAGAATTGGCAATTGGAACATCGAAGAGTGGTGGTGAAATTAAATTATCGGATGTCGCTGAAATTGAGGATGGGATTAAAGAATATACTAATATTTCCAGAATCAACGGAAGAACTACAATCGGAGTAAATGTAATAAAACAGACCGATGCTAATGCTGTCGAAGTCAGCAATCTGGTAAGAAAAAAATTGACAGAACTCGAAAAATCTTATTCCAGCATCGATTTGAAATTTACAATTGCACAGGATGGAGCTACTTTTACAACCGATGCAGCGAATGCCGTAAAAGAAGATCTGGCAATTGCTGTTGTTCTTGTCGCTCTGGTTATGTTTCTCTTTCTGCATAGTATCCGCAACTCAATAATTGTTATGATTGCAATTCCTTCTTCGTTGATTTCAACTTTCATCGCAATGTATGCTTTCGGCTTTACATTAAATTTGATGACGCTTCTCGGACTTTCACTGGTAGTTGGAATTCTTGTCGATGATTCAATTGTTGTTCTAGAAAATATTTATCACCACCTCGAAAAAGGAGAGGACAAAAGAACCGCCGCATTGCGCGGAAGAAATGAAATTGGTTTTGCTGCGCTTGCAATTACAATGGTGGACGTTGCAGTATTTCTTCCGCTTGCTTTAACTGGCGGTATTATAGGGAATATATTAAGACAATTTTCATTGGTTGTTGTTGTTTCAACATTATTAAGCCTTTTTGTGTCGTTTACAATTACTCCAATGCTTGCTTCAAGATTTGCAAAACTGGAAAGATTAAAAGCAACAAATTTATTTGGAAAATTTGCCGTTTGGTTTGAAAAATCGTTTAAAGAAATTACTGAATATTATATCCGTTTATTGAAATGGAGTTTTAATAACAGAGGTAAAACGGCACTTGCAGCAGTTATTCTTTTTACTGCATCAATTGCTTTGATACCAGGCGGATTCATCGGCTCGGAATTTATTTCTACTCCCGACAGAGGTGAATTTGCAGTCACAATTGAACTTCCGCCAGGCGCTTCTATAGAACAAACGAATGCACTTTCGCAGAAAGTTGAAAATATTATTTCCCAAATGCCGGAAGTTGAAAGGTTATTTGTTAATGTTGGCGTTTCAAACGAAGGATTAATAGGATTTTCCTCAAATAATACTACAGAAATCGATGTTACGCTTGTTCCGAAACAACAAAGGAAAAAATCTACTGATCAGATCAGCTCCGAAATCAAAGAAATTGTACAAAAAATTCCTGGAGTAAAAGCAAGAGTAAATCCCATCGGTATATTTGGTACAGCAAACCAGACACCTATACAATTGTTAATCAGCGGCTCCGATGTGCAAAAAGTAAATCAAGCTGCAGTAAAAGTTGCAAATATTATAAAGAAAATTCCCGGCACAGATGATGTGAGACTTTCTTCTGAAAAAGGCAAGCCGGAAACAAGGATTGAAATTGACAGACAAAAACTTAATTCATTCGGACTTTCTTTAGCCGAAGTGGGTGCAGCACTTCAGGTTGCATTAACCGGCGATGACGATTCGAAGTTCCGTGATGGTACGGACGAATATGACATACGAATTCAGCTTGATGAATTCGATAGGAGCAAAACATCCGACCTGGAAAATTTAACATTCGTGAATAAAAAAGGACAGATGATTTACCTGAAATCTTTTGCCAATATTTATCGTGCAACAGGTCCCACAAAACTTACACGTGAAGATAGAAACAGCTCCGTTACAATTTATTCGCAGGCTGTCGGAAGACCAAGCGGAACAATAGCTCAGGATATTATTAAAGCATTGAATGACAATCCGCTGCCTGAAGGAGTTTCTTATTCGTTCCTGGGAGATTTTAAGAATCAAAAAGAGTCGTTTGCGAGCCTGGGCTTGGCGTTTTTGGCAGCGGTTTTATTCACTTATATGATTATGGTAGCTTTATATGATTCGTTTGTTTATCCTTTTGTAGTTTTGTTTTCAGTGCCTCTTGCTATTATTGGCGCTTTGTTAGCTCTTGCACTTACAATGAAATCGCTCAGCATTTTTTCTATACTCGGAATTATTATGCTTGTAGGACTAGTAGGGAAAAATGCAATATTGCTTGTAGACAGAGCCAACTTTATGCGTTCGCAGGGTGAAAGCGTGATTGATGCTTTGATCGATGCTGGTAGAATGAGAATTAGACCGATTGTTATGACAACATTAACAATGATTTTCGGAATGATGCCGGTTGCGCTTTCAAAATCTTCCGGCTCCGAATGGAAAACCGGTTTGGCATGGGCTTTAATCGGCGGTTTAACAAGCTCGCTTCTTCTTACATTGATTATTGTTCCTATTGTTTATACAAAAGTGGAAGAATACAGGCTCAGTATTCCTAAGCTTTTTATGAAGGTGAGTGAACTTTTGGGATTTAAGAAAAAAGAATTTCCAGATGAGGTAGCCGAAGATTTGGGATTAAGTAAGTAAAAATGTGACGACTTTACAGAAGCCGCGGTTATTTTGGCTGCGGCTTTTTTGTTTTATGAGAAGTAGCTGTACGTGAGATTTTTTACCAAAGCAATTGTTTTTTATTTTTGAACTGCATTTACTCTAATTTGAGGTTATATGTTTTCCGTAATTGTTTTTGATCTGGGCAATGTTCTCATTCCTTTTGATTACTCACTTGTTATCAAAAAGTTTAATGAAATTGACAACGGGCTGGGGGACAGGTTTGCTGATCTTTACAAAGAGAATTATCATATTCACAGGGAATATGAGAAAGCCGCAATTAGTACAGAAGAATTTTTGTCAACAATGATGAAGTGGACCGAA
Source organism: Melioribacter roseus (assembly GCA_020722085.1). GTDB lineage: Bacteria > Bacteroidota > Ignavibacteria > Ignavibacteriales > Melioribacteraceae > Pyranulibacter. The sequence goes on along the minus strand of DYLN01000009.1, from coordinate 13,950 downwards.
TACAAAATGAGTGAGGAAGAATTCTGTAAATACTTTTCGAATATTTTTAGGGAGAACAAAGAATTAACAACTATTCTGCCTGAATTAAAAAAGAGGTATAAATTAGTCCTGCTTTCAAACACAAATTACATTCATAGAAAATACGGCTGGAATGATTACCAATTTTTAAAACATTTTGATAAACTGATTCTTTCTTATGAAGTAGAGGCAATTAAACCAGAAGAAAAGATTTATAGAGCCGCTGAAGAGTTTTCAAGAAAACCTCCTGCCGAACATCTTTTTATTGACGATGTCATCGAATACGCGGAAGGAGCAAAAAAATGCGGCTGGGATGCGATTCATTTTACCGGCAACGAAAAGCTGTTTGAAGAATTTAAGCAAAAGGGAGTCATATAATAGTTCATTTTTTATCTGTAGTTTTTTAAATTCACTATGTACTACATTTCATTCTGATTTACCGAATAATCTTTAGAAATTTTTTTGGGTAATTGATTGGTAATAATATAAATTAGATATTAGTCTTAGTAAATAAAAATAATATAAGCTAAGTTGACAAAAAAAAGATATATAAAATATTGGCTAAAAACCGCAGATTACGATCTTGAAGCTATGCAAGGGATTTTTGATACGGGCAAATATGATCGGGCTTTATTTTTTGGGCATTTGGCTTTGGAAAAAATTCTTAAACACATTGGGTAAAAACCAATAAAGACAATATTCCTCCCAAAATTCATGATCTGGTAAGACTGGCAGGTGAATCGGAAATAAAACTGGATGATAAAGGAAAGGAATTTTTACTAGAGGTTAATGACTTCAATTTGGAAGTACGTTATGCTGATTATAAAATGGATTTCCATAAAAAATGTACAAAAGAATTTGCAAATGAATATTTAATAAAAATTAGAGAGTATTATAATGTATTCAAAAAAGGACTTGAATGATTTGATAGCTCGGTTATTAGATTTGATCTCAACTGAAATCAACATTAAGGGAGCTTACTTATTTGGCTCTTATGCAAAGGGGAATGCGCATAAATACAGCGATATTGATTTAGCTTTAGTCTCCGACAATTTTGAAGGGAGTAGATTTTTTGATAAAAAAAGAATTAATAAATACTTACTTAAGTCTTCAACAGACTTCCAGATACATCCTTATAGAACAGAAGAATTTACCTATGAAGATCCTTTCGTAGCAGAAATTTTGAAAACAGGGATTAAGATATTGTGAAATGATATATTCACTATATGAGGTAGTTTGCTGACTCTTCAAAAAAACTCTTTCAAGATTCGTACGGAACTTTTATTTCCACTCTTTCTGAACATGCGGCTGGGATGCGATTCATTTTACCGGCAACGAAAAGCTGTTTTATGGAATTTAAAAAGAGGGGAATACTTTATTAAGGTTTTAAATCCGCGTTAATCCGATTCAACTGTGTCATCTGCGTTCTATTTCTTAGAGTTTGAGTTATAATTGGTTTCTAATCCACTCTTTCCAAACATCCGGCTGATACCCCAACGTTACCTCATTCCCGTTTCTAACAATCGGTGTTTTGAAAAGAAGCGGATCAGCAAGCAGTTCGGTTTCAATATCGAAAATCATAAATTGCAAATTCCTTTTTTTGAATTGTTTTCCTCCCCTGTCGATTAATTCTTCGACCGGGAAGACTTTTTTTATATTTTCAAATTCACCAGCAGAAATTCCGTCTTCGTTTAAATCTCTAAAATGAATTTGAATTCCTCTTTCCTTAAAAAATCTTTCTGCTTTTCTGGTATCGGGACATTTTTTTGTGCCAAATATTTGGATGTTCACACTAACCTTTTTTGTTAAGTGGCTTAATTATTCTATTGTTGAATTACCCGCGACGAAGCCGAAACCATGTTAAAAGTGTGCTATAATGTTATTTTATAGTTGTTTCAATTGTTCCTATATTTTCCAGAGCTCCTACTAATTTATCACCAGGTACAACACGTCCAACACCTTCCGGCGTTCCGGTAAAAATTAAATCACCCCTTTCTAATGTCATTCTTGCAGAAATATATTTTACAATCTCGACTGGTGAAAAGAGCATCTTATTAAGAGTAGAATTTTGACGAACTGTACCGTTGACCGATAGAGAAATTTTTTCATCGCCTCTTAGTTTATAATCTTTTTTTAGAACCACTTCGGAAAGAACTGCTGCAGTATCAAAACATTTTGAAAGAGTCCACGGTTCGCCTTTTTTTCTGAATTCGTTTTGAAGGTCGCGCAAGGTCATATCCAGTCCGATTGTGTAGCCATGAATTGCCTTTTCAGCTACTTCATCGTTGGCATTTTTGGCGTCTTCGCCGATATAAAGAACAAGCTCCACTTCATGGTGTAAATTATTTGAATAGGATGGATGAACAACCGGTTCGTTCGAGAAAATTACATTTGAGGCTGGTTTCAAAAAAATAATCGGGAATTCCGGGATTTCATTACCTAATTCTTTAGCATGCTCTGCATAATTGCGTCCTACACAAACAATTTTTCCGATTGGGACTTGTTCGTTGCTGTTTTTGAATTTTAAATATTTCATACCGCTCCGATAGGTGAATGATTTAGAAATAGGTTCCAAATTTAGGGAATTCTTCATAAAATTTATCCGGTAGCCGGAACCCTGCTTATGTTTTTTGTTTCTTCTTTTTCGCAGCCGGAAAAAGTATATTGTTAAGGATCAGGCGGTATCCTGGGGAATTTTTGTATAGACTTAAATCCGTCGGCGGATCGCCTACTGCGTGCTGGTAATCTTCCGGATCATGTCCACCGTAAAAAGTAAAAGTTCCTCTGCCGTAGTTGCCGTGAATATATTTTACTTGGTCTGTACCTGCCTTTTCGGCTAAAATAATTACGGAAGGTTTAATCAATTCTTTTCTGAACATAGTAGTTTGTCCCATAAATCCGTGAATTACATTAACGTGGTTCTGAGTAAGCATAGTGGGAACAGGATCATATTTTGCCGAAAAGTCGAACAAAGTAAAATAATCATTTTGCTGACTGCCAATTTCAGCAGGCTGAATGTCGATATTGCTGTATTCATAAACAAGCGGATTCATTTCCAGCTTGAAATTTTGGAAGGCAAGTGTGTTTGAATAATCGAGTTTTTTTTGAGCATCCTGATCAGGCGGGTCGCCGTCATACATCCTATCGCATATATCAACATCCATTGCAGCAAGAGCAATGTCGAAAGAATCGGTTGCTGAGCACATCGCAAATAAAAAACCGCCTTGACCAACGTAATCTTTTATTGCCAGTACAACGGCTTTTTCCATTTCGGAGACTTTTTTAAAACCGAGTTTCTTTGCCTCATTTTCATAAATTGTTTGTTGCTCTATGTACCATTGTGCATTGCTGAATGAGGCGTAGAATTTACCGTACTGTCCCGTAAAATCTTCATGGTGCAAATGAAGCCAATCGTATTTTTTTAGGTCGCCCTGCAAAATTTCTTCCGCCCAAATTTTGTCATATGGAACTTCAGCGTATTCTAAAGCAAGAGTAACGGCATCATCCCAGGGCTTAAAACCCGGCGGAACATAAACGGCAATCTTTGGAGCTTTCTCAAGACGAACAACATCCATGTTTTGATCGTCACTTTGTACGTATGAGTAAATATTCGCAGCTTCGGAAGCTGAAAGCGTTTGGAATGCCACTCCTTTTAATCTGCATTTGAGTGCAAGTTCATTTGTATAGTCTAGCATAAAAGAACCGCCCCGGTAGTTCAATAGCCAATCGGCAGTTGACCCGGATTTCAGTGCATTGTAAGTTATTCCGTAAGCCTTTAGGTGATCGGTTTGCTGGAGGTCCATGTATATCAAAAGTTTTGCTTGAGCAAAGATTAAATTTGCAGCAGCCAGTATTATAAAAAAAATTTTTCGCATGATAGTTTTTTATTTTCAATTGTAAAACAAAATTATGACCGCCTAAAGAGATTATCAATATCGGAAATAATATTGACTGTTGACTGTTAATTGATAGATGTGTTAATACTTATTATTTCTTACGCAGTTTTGCGGTCGGATTCAATAAATATCGGTCTTTCTCCTTTTGTAACGGTATCGCGCGTAATCAAACATTTGTCTATATTATCAAGTGTCGGCAGTTCGTACATTATATCGAGCAGAATTCCTTCAACAATTGAGCGGAGTGCCCTGGCGCCTGTTTTTCTTTCGAGTGTTTTCTTAACGATCTCGTCTAGTGCTGATTTATCAAATTCAAGCTCAACACCTTCCATCATAAAAAGTTTTTTATACTGTTTAATGATGGCATTTTTAGGCTCGGTAAGTATATTTTTGAGTGCCTTTTCATTCAACGATTTTAATGGTGCTACAATGGGAAGACGCCCAACCAACTCGGGAATAAGTCCATACTTAATCAAATCTTCCGGAAGAACTTTTTGAACGAGATTATCGCGGTCTTCTTCCTGGGTGTTGTTTATATTCGAATCAAAACCGATTGTATTTTTGTTAATTCTTGAAGCAATAATCGATTCGATTCCCTCAAAAGCACCGCCGCAGATAAAGAGGATATTTTTGGTATTTACGTTTATTAGACTTTGTTCGGGATGTTTTCTTCCGCCGCGCGGGGGAACACCGGCTACTGTTCCTTCTAATATTTTCAGCAATGCCTGCTGAACGCCTTCGCCGGAAACATCTCGAGTAATTGATGTGCTTTCACTTTTTCTGGATATTTTATCTATTTCATCGATGTAAACAATTCCTTTTTGGGCTTTGTCGAGATTGTAATCCGCAGCTTGAAGTAAACGAACGAGAACTGTTTCAACGTCATCTCCTACATATCCGGCTTCGGTTAGTGTAGTTGCATCTGCAATTGCAAAAGGAACATCAAGTATTCTTGCAAGTGTTTGTGCCAATAAGGTTTTTCCTACTCCTGTTGGTCCAATCAATAAAATATTACTTTTTTCAATTTCTACGTCGTCAAGGTCGAACATAGATGACGAAGATGAAATTCTTTTATAGTGGTTGTAAACAGCAACAGCTAAAACTTTTTTTGCTTTGTCTTGATCAATAACATATTCATCGAGAGCCTTCTTTATCATGTCCGGGGTAAGAGAGGCGTGAAAGATTTCTTTTTTGTTAAATGCAGAGAGATTGTTTTTTAGAATATCTACGCTTGTCTTTATACAAATATCGCAGATATAAACATCGGGACCTGCGACCATGCTTGTAACTTCCGAGCCGTCCCTCCCGCAAAAAGAGCATTTAACTGTTTTGTTGATACGATCATCAGTCATTTTAACCGCCTTGTGTTTTAATAGAATTTATTCTTTCACGTACGTAATCAAAATATAACGAGTTTGGGAAATTTTCAAGTAATTTTTGATAATTTTCCAGCGCCTTAACTTGGTCATTTACAGCAAATTGGTAGATTTCACCTAATAAAAACATTGATCTATCCGAATATACTTTCGGCGGATTTTGTACGGCAATCACCTCAAGTATTTTTATTGCCGTTGGATATTCATTCTTCGCAATTAGTAATTCGGCATATCTGAAAGCCGCTAAGTCTTTTAGAACCGGAGAGCTTGTCTTTTCCGGTAGATCCTTAATTTTTTTTATTGCTTCTTCGATATTATTTTGTTCGGCGAGCAAATCAGCTTCTGCAAAATTAATTAATGAGGTTGAATCATTACGGGAAGTACCGATTAAAAGCGACAGACTAATTGCATCGTTTGAATATGATGACGATAAATTTGATTGTACCTCATTTATTTTTGAAAGTGCTTCTTTGAATTTCCCAGACCAAAACAGAATTTTTCCGACATAGTAGGATGCTTCGTTTTTAGTATCTGGACTTGTTCTAGGATTTTCTGCAACCTGGTTGAAAAATTCACGGGCAGCTCCCAAATTTCCTTCCAGAATTAGGATCTTTCCGAGTTCTATTCTTGAGTTTACTGCATATTCTGAGAGCGGCGAGATTTTAATAACTTCCTTGAATAAGCTGTCAGCTTTTTGGTTATCCAATAATTTATCTTTGTAAATTAAAGCCATATGGTAAACAACTTCATCCTGAATTGCGTTACCTTTATTTTGAGTAAACAAATCTTTGTAGGCATTTATCACTTTTAAGTAATCTTCTTTTCCGACAGCTTTTAATTGTTTATATGGTTTCCAGTTATTTAGGGAGTCGGAATATTTCAGGTCGGTTGACGCCTCCAAAGTTTTTGTATAACCTAATCTGGCAAGCGGCAGTAAAGGTGAATTATCATATTTCTCAATAATCAGTTTATAGCCGCTTGCCGCTTGCTTGTATGCTTTGTTTCTCATTGCTTCCTGGGCAAATCCAAATATTTGTACTCCTCGTGCGTTTATCATATTATCGTATTTTATAATAGAATTTAAAGCTGCTTCATAATTTCCTAACTGCTGATAGAGAAAAGTGAGCAAATCATAAAGAACGGGTTTAGAATTATCTTTTAAGAAATTATTTACAGCATCGATTGACTGCTCGATCGAACCGGGTCGGCTCATGTAACTCTGAATTCTTGATTTTACTGCACCAATCTGATCGGGTTTCTGTGAAATAAGCTCGCAATATTCCTTTATTGCAGAAGCAAAATCCATTTGAGCAGTGTAAATGTTTGCCAGGTCGTACGAGAAAATTAAAGGGTCGGGTGATTTTTCTTTGGCAGTTTTTAAATACTTAATAGCTGCTTCAAAGTCTCTGTTCTGCAAAGCATAGTTTGCAATTAGTCTGTAAGAAGTGACGGAACCTCCGCTCGATTTAATGCCGTTCTCCCAGACTTCGTGTGCTTTGTCTTTTTGATCCATGATAAAATATGTAGAACCGAGGAGTCCATACAAAGTAATATCTGAAGGTCTTGCCTTAATTCCGTCGAGAAGCAGTTGGACTGATTTGTCATATTTTTTTTGTTTGAGATAAACTCTGTTCAAATCATCCATGTAAATAGGATTTGCAGGCTGAGCATTATACAGTTCAAGAAAGAGCAATGCAGCTTTTTCCAATTGTCCGTCCTGTTCAAAACTTTGAGCAAGCTGATACTTGTTTGTCAACGTTTGCTCTATTTGAGCATCAATCCGGATTGAAGCAGAAAAAATTATTATAAATAAAAGATACTTTTTCATTAATAATCTAATTTTCTTTATACGATTGACCTGCCGTGTCTTTTCATAATTTCTTCCCATGTTTTCATATCAAGTTGCTCGGACTCTTCTATAAGCATAATGGGAATATCATCTTCGATTCTGTAACGTCTCCTTGTGTTTTTGTCTGTGGAAACCAAATAATTATTATCCAAAACCAAATCGGCTTTAGATTCGGGACAGCATAAAATATCGAGCAGTTCTTTACTTATCATTTTAATCACCCATTTATTATTTGTTTGACTGCAAATTAAGTTAAACAAAAGTAGATTTACAATATAATACCGAATCCAAAATTGAACTGCGGTTAACTATTCAGTATTTTTTAACTGCTGATTTTTTTCATGCATAAAAAACTAAAAAAATAATTAGGAGAATTAAATATGGATGAAGCAAAGTATGGAATTCCGTTATTAGGCGAAAAGTTTCCTTCAATGGAAGTTCAAACAACTCACGGCATGATGAAACTGCCAGAAGACTTAAAAGGTAAGTGGTTTGTATTATTCAGCCACCCGGCGGATTTTACTCCGGTTTGCACAACTGAATTTGTTGCGTTTGCAAAAAGATTTGATGAGTTTAAGAAATTAAATGCTGGGTTAATTGGTTTGTCAATCGACCAGGTATTTTCTCATATCAAATGGATGGAATGGATAAATGAAAAAATCAGTGTTAAAATTCCTTTCCCAGTTATTGCAGACGATATGGGAAAAGTAGGTGCGAGACTTGGAATGGTTCATCCCGGCAAAGGTACAAACACCGTGCGTGCAGTTTTCATTGTAGATCCGCAAGGAATCATTCGCTTGATGATTTACTACCCGCAGGAAGTTGGGAGACAGGTTGATGAGGTTTTAAGGGCTTTGAAAGCATTGCAGATTTCCGATCAGTACAAAGTTGCAATGCCTGAAAACTGGCCCAACAATGAATTAATAGGAGACAAAGTAATTATTCCACCGCCTAAAGATATTGCTGCTGCTGAGGAAAGACTTAAAACCAAAGAAGGTTACGATTGGTGGTTTACGTATAAGAAACTTAATTAGCATACTTATTAGAGAGGAACTGACAAAGAGTAATATTTTAGAGACCTCTGAAAAATTAATTGAACTGATATTCTAGATATTCTGGATACAAAGCTGATTTTTCAGAAGTCTCATTTTTGTTAATCAGTTATCATATCCTTTTATAACTTCAGTTTATTTAATTTTTTTTGTTGCTTCAAAAACTATATAAAGTTATTTTCAAATAGGAATTCATGGCTTTTTATCCCATTTGAATCTTCTGTAAGGTATTGATTAATCTGAATTTCTAAATAGATTGTAATTCTTTTTAGATAGATAAAAGAGTAAGAAGTATTATCATTGTTAACATCCAAAGGGGTTAAACATGGATACTTCATCAAGTGGGGTAAATTTAGAATTGATTATCGATTATTTAAAAAGCCTTGAATCAAGAGTTTCCCGCCTGGAAAGGCAGCTTGGTTTTCTCTCGTCAGATTCCGAGTCTAAACTAAATATTCCGGATACGCTCCATTTTCATAGCGCAGCAAACACCGACAGACTCGAATTACAAATCGGACAATTTTGGTTTGCAAAAAGCGGAATAGTTGTTCTTGCTCTTGGTATTATTTTCCTTTTGACTTTTCCGTATAAAAATCTTCCTCCTTTTATCCCAAGTTTAATAGGATTTGGATTAGTTGGCTTACTTCTGTTGCTCTCTCATCACTGGCGTAGTAATTACAAATTTATTTCGCAGTACCTATTTGGGGGAAGTCTTCTTTTATTTTATTTCACGACGCTTAGACTCTATTTTTTTAGTGTAGAACCTGTAATAAAAAATATTTCTGTTGAAGTCACATTACTATTGCTGGCGAATATTTTTAATCTTATTGCTGCTTATAAAAGAAAATCATCTTATCTCTGTGGTTTAGGAATTACACTTTTAATGATTACTGCACTGATAGGGAATAATGTTTATTTTGCACTTTCACTAATGTTTGCAGCTTCTGTTTTAGCTTTATTTTTTGAAAATAAATTTAGATGGGAAGGTTTTTATACTTTTAGTGTCTTACTTCTTTACGCGACTTTCTTTTTATTCTTTATTATTAGTCCGGTATCGAATATCAAAAATCCAATATCCAGCATAGAACATCAATCTGCCTCATTGCCTTATCTGAGCGTTCTGTCTCTTCTTGTATTTGCAATGGTTTTTTCTGCGGGAAACTTGTTACGTGCTAAGTCACAATCTGAAGACACCTCAACGGTGGTTAACACATTAATAAACTGCTGCGGTTCTTATGGATTATTTTTGCTTCTTACAATCTCTAAGTTCAAAGATGTACTGCCTGTGTCTCATCTATTTGCTTCAATTATATTCTTATTGATTGCAATTGTTTTTTGGGTAAAAGTAAAAAGCAAATACTCAACTTTTATCTATTCGTTGCTTGCATATTTTGCTTTGAGTGTTGCAATAATTGCAGAGTTTACACTTCCAAACTTTTTTATATGGCTTTGCTGGCAGAGTTTATTGGTAGTATCTACAGCGATCTGGTTTCGTTCCAAATTTATTATTGTAGCAAATTTTATTATTTACTTGCTGTTGTTTATTGCGTACTTAATTCTTGCCGGAAGGATTGGCTGGGTAAGTCTGAGCTTTGGTTTTGTAGCACTTTTAAGCGCAAGAATTCTGAATTGGCAGAAGGACCGTCTGGAACTGAAAACAGAAATAATGAGAATTGCATATTTAACGACAGCATTCTTCATGTTTCCTTATGCGCTTTACCATTTAATGCCCGAGGAGTATGTGAGCCTTTCGTGGATTGGTGTTGCTTTATTTTATTACCTTATGAGTAAATTGCTAAATAATAAAAAATATAGATTGATGGCTCTTTTTACTCTGGTTATCACAATCGTCTACGTTTTGATAACTGGAATTACAATGCTTGACCCAAGCTACAGGATTGTTTCGTTTATGGTGCTGGGAATTGTTTTGATTGTTACTTCAATTTTGTATACAAGATTTAAAACCTTGTCAGATTCTGAAAAGCAAAATCAGAAGGATAAGAATACCGCCGTTTCAAATTAATTTATTGATTACATAAGCGAATTAATCACTTATTTCTAAAATAAAATCTAGCTGAAAAATGTTACAAAGCAGAAGAAAATTTTTGAACAGCTTGCTGAGTCTCAGCGGAATAGCCGGGTTAGCTGCAATACTTTATCCGGTTTTTACTTATATGCTGCCTCCTAAAACTACGGAACCTAAAGTAAATTTGGTTAAAGCGGGTATGGCTTCAGAATTTCCGAATAATAGTTATAAAATAGTGAAGTTCGGTAGAAAGCCGGTAATACTTGTGAAAACAGAAGATGGACAGTTTAAAGCACTTTCGGCTGTTTGTACACATCTCGAATGTATTGTTCAATATAAGAGCGATACACATCAAATCTGGTGTGCCTGTCACAACGGTATTTATGACCTCAATGGACGAAATGTATCGGGACCGCCCCCAAGACCGCTTACTCAATATAATGTAAAAGTAGTCAAAGACGAAATAATAATTACAACTATAGGTTGATTTCTAATGAAAAAATTTACAACGAATTTAGTTTCGTGGCTTGACGAACGTTTTGATTTGACTCCTGTCCGCAATCTGCTTCAGCATAAGAAGGTACCTGCGCATAAATACTCCTTTTGGTATTATCTAGGAGGAGTAACACTTTTTCTTTTTTTCATTCAGCTTGTTACTGGAATTTTACTTCTTCTTTATTACAGACCAGGCGAGGACAGCGCCTACGAAAGTGTTAGGTTTATCGTTACCGAGGTAAAGTTCGGATGGCTCATAAGAAATGTTCATAGCTGGTCGGCAAATCTTTTAGTCTTTTTTGCTTTTCTTCATATGTTCAGTGTGTTTTTTTCTAAATCTTATAAAAAACCGCGTGAACTTACATGGGTGACTGGATTTATTATTTTAGTTTTTTCTCTTGCATTCGGATTTAGCGGATATTTACTCCCCTGGAACGAACTGGCTTTCTTTGCTACAAAAGTTGGGACAGATATTGTTGGGATTCTGCCGGTAGTCGGAGAGAAATTAAAAGTGATTTTACGCGGCGGCGAGGATGTAACGGGTGCAACTCTTTCAAGGTTTTTTGGAATTCATGTAGCTATCTTGCCTGCTATATTCACTTTCTTTTTGGTTCTTCATCTTCTGTTTATTCAAAGACAGGGAATGCACGAGCCTGAACATTTTAATAATTTACCCGAAGAAAAGAAAAAATACATTTCTTTTTTCCCGGATTTTGCATTAAGAGATGCACTGTTGTGGCTGATTGTATTCGACATCTTAATTTTTCTTGCTCTTTATTTTCCCTGGGAACTTGGAAATAAAGCCGATCCGTTTTCAGCTGCGCCTGAAGGAATAAGACCGGAATGGTATTTTATGTTTATGTTTCAAACACTGAAATTTCTGCCGGCTCATATAGTCTTTATTGACGGTGAATTGTTTGGAGTATTAGTTTTTGGAATTGCTGGCCTGGTATGGATGCTAATTCCGTTTATTAAAATAAAAGAAAGACCTAATTGGAAAATTCAACCAATCACTTTTATCGGAATTGTGGTTGTTGTATTTATTGTTTTAATGACAATATTGGGCTACTTATTATAGGAAATCTTAAAATGAAAAAAAGATTGATTTATTTAACGCTGATTATTTTACCAGCATTTGCAATAAATAATTTTGCACAGAATGAAAAGAAATTGGATAAAACCGATCAATGTGTTGCATGCCATTCTGAAAATGATATGTTGCCTGCAGATTATTCCGATTATGATGTTCACCGGCATGCTGACCTTTCTTGCTCGGGCTGCCACGGCGGCGATAAGACAAGTTCCGACCAAGACGTTGCAATGAGTCCCGCGAAAGGATTTATTGGCGTTCCTGATAAAAAAGATATTCCGAAATTCTGTGGGAAATGTCATTCAAGTATTAATGTCATGAGAACATATCAGCCGAGAATTGCTACAGACCAAGTCGAGCAATATTATACCAGTATGCATGGTAAAAGGTTAATAGCAGGTGATAAAAATGTAGCGGAATGTACAAGCTGTCATACTGCACACAGTATTCTTCCGGCAGGCGACCCGAGATCAACGGTTTATGCTTTGAATGTTCCCAAAACTTGTAATAAGTGTCATGGAAACAAGGAGTTAATGGATAAATACAAACTTCCGAGCAATCAAATGGAAGAGTACTCTAAAAGTGTACACGGTATAGAATTGTTGGAGAAGAAAGATACTGGTGCACCGGCATGCAACGATTGCCATGGCAATCACGGAGCAATGCCGCCAGGTGTTAATTCAATATCTCATGTTTGCGGGACATGCCACGTTAACAATATGAATTATTTTAGCGCATCGCCGATGGCAAAACCGTTTGAAGAACTTGATTATCACGGATGCGAGCAATGCCATGGAAATCACGGAGTTAAAAAAACTAATGATGGTATGATTGGTATCGGTGAAAATTCAGTGTGCATTGATTGTCACAGCGAAGGTGATGCTGGATACTTAACTGCACAAGTTATCAGCTCTTACTTATTCAAATTTAATTCGGAATATAATTTGGCAGAGAAAAAATTACTTGAGGTTCGTGATAAAGGGATGAACGATGTCGAAATTGGTTTTCTGCTTCAGGATGCGAATCAAGATTTGATTCAGTCAAGAACACTAGTTCATACTTTTGATACAACGCAGGTCGGTGCAAAGATAAAAGATGGATTTAACATTACAAACAAGGCAATTAAACTTGCGGATGCTCAGATTGATGAGTATTATACACGGAGAAACGGTTTTGCTGCAGCGACAGCTATTTTTTTAATTATTGCGATCGGATTGTTATTAAAAATAAGGGAACTTAAGAAACAGACTTGAATGCAAATATGTGGGAGTGATGAAGAGTCGTTTGTGGATATTTAATATTTACCAGGTAATTTATAGCATGTTTGACGGTAGTTTATTTTAATATATTCATCGAACTTCGAGTAGTAATTTTAATTTGGTCATTTGTTCAAATGCATCATCTTTATTTGGTTTTATTTGCCTGTCTATCGATAAGATTTTAATGAATAAATCAAGCTGAATGAAAACAGCACAAACAAATTTATCCCGATGTTTTTTGTCGGGGCCTGTCCCGATGTCTTTAATCGGGGCTTTCTATCGGGGCTTTTTGTCGGGAAAAGAAGGGATGGTCAGCTTCATAAGTAAGAAAATAAAAAAATGGACTTTAGTCACATAAATAAATCCTAAAATAAGGCTAAAGCCAATTTCATCTTTTTAGATTCTTTATCGACGATTGATTTTATAAGAAAAACATTGCAGTTGACTCGTTGATTTTAGAAAAGAAAATATTGTGAGGCTGACCAAAAAGTAACTTTTTAATAGAACAATAACCGCGAATTGCGCGAATTTTCTCAAATTATTTTATTGATTTTTACTTTTTAGTCAGCCTCTGATAAAGAAAGAAGGACAACATAATTGGCTTTAGCCACATAGAAGAAATAATAATGCTAAAGATCATAACTCTTGTAATTATTTAGGAGCAGCACAATTTAGAATTGTTATAATTCATTCAAGGATGTTTGGTTTGTGGTGTTAAACTTATACTACAATAATAAAACTTCTACGAAGTTTTTTCTGCCGACCTCGTAGAGGTCATATTATTGTAGAAAATAATTCATTTCAAATATCGAGGGTGACCAAAAAGTAATTATACAACAAAATTATTCGTGAATATTAGCGTTATTAGCGGCTAAGATAAATAAAAAGA
>DYLN01000264.1 GCA_020722085.1 Melioribacter roseus | reverse complement strand
GCATTTGAATAGTTATCATCCAAATGCAGTAGTACAACCGTATTATCATCAACTTCATACGGTTTCGTTAGATCATCGACATTTTGAGCCATAGTATTCACAAAAAACAGTGAAACTAAGATCAACACAAAAACTAATTGTAGAGAACGATGTTTCATAAATACCTCCAAATTTAGTGAAAAATTTAATTGAATTAATAGCTACCTACGTTTGCGCGCTAGGTTGAGCTACGAATTATTAATTTTGGTTTTAAGGTCTCTGTGCGGTAATTTCCTGGCATCGTATCATCATTGATTTGGTTGAACAGCATTTCAGCGGCTTTTTCTCCCATTTCATAAGCCCGTTGCTCAATGGTTGTTAGCGGTGGAGAAACTACCGCCGTTATAGGATTATTAGAAAATCCAACCACCGCGATATCATCAGGAATGCGCAAGCCATGTTCTTTAATCACTCCATAAGCGCCAAGAGCAGAGGGATCGTTCACAGCAAAAACAGCGTCGATTTTTTTAGACAGATTCAATAGATGACGCATACCTTCTGCCCCATCCTTTTCACGAAAACCCCCGTAATAGACTAAATCAGGGTCGAATTCGATTCCCTTATTTTTTAATGCGTCACAGTAACCGCGAAGTCTTTCTTTACTAATATTGATCCCTTTTGTACCGGCTAAATGCACGATTTTTTTCTTGCCCCTTTTAATCAGGTGTTCTGTAGCCAGAAAAGCGCCTTCATAGTCATCAATCACGACTTTATTTGCGGCTATATCCTCAGCCACTCTGTCGAAAAAGACTAAATTACCACCTTCATTGATAAATTCTTTAAAATGCGCGGTATCTCTTGTGGTTTGAGAAATAGAGACCAGCATGCCGGCAACCCGGTTCGACATCAGCGCTTGCGTGTTCAATATTTCCCGCTCATAAGATTCATTGGATTGACAGACGAGAATTACATAATTCTGATCATAAGCCACTTTTTCAATACCGCTAATGACGCTGGAAAAAAAATGGTGCTCAATTTCAGGGACAATCACGCCAATAATATTGGTCGTATTCTGTTTTAAGTTTCGGGCAAAGATATTAGGTTTGTAATGAAGTTTTTCTGCTGTTTCGAGGATACTTTTTTTCGTCTCGGGATTGACATCAGGGTGATCCCTCAATGCGCGGGATACCGTGGTATGATGTATGTTTAAGATTTTAGCAATGTCTTTAATTGTCGTTTTTTTCTTATTCATAATAACACACGTTTTCACATACGTTTTCGCCCACGTGTGCAATATACAAAACTTTTTTCTATTTGTCAAGAATAATTTCAAGGGCAACCACAGTTCCCCACTAAAAACAGCATTAGAGCAATGTTATTTTCCAGTTCAGGGCAATTCTAACTCCCCAGTTTTTTTGAATCAGGGCAATTACAATTCCCCTGGACTGAGGAATATCGTTGCCCTTGATATAGAAGCATTGAGAAAGAAAAGCGAGTTTTATCGATGCTTCGCTTTGAGAAATTCGTGTCCTTTTGGTGAGCCAAAAAAGTAAATTTCTGAAGACCTGGCCGCTAAATAATTCCAGCAATTTGGCTTAAGTTTTATCAGACTCAACTAACCGGACAAAATTGTATCTTGAAAATTTAATTCTTGCTTGATATCAAAAATATTTTTATATTGATCACGTTTGAATCATTGGCGTTTTAGCAATACAAAAACTTAATCTCAATTTTAATCTAAAAATTC
>DYLN01000263.1 GCA_020722085.1 Melioribacter roseus | reverse complement strand
CCTTTAATAAAGGCCAGACCTTATAGGAGATTTGTTCAATGTTTGTTTGTCCTATCCTGTTAATTGCTATGCTAAACTCGCTTCAGCATTCACACCCTCAAGAGCCTTGCGTATTTGAAAATCCGCACAGGAGAAGTTAAAGACTCGCAGGTATAAAGAACCAAATCAGCCGAATAATCGGCAATTTCTTCCCCCTTCCCTTCCGCATAAACCTCGTAAATATACTTCCTTTGCCGCCAGACAACCTCCACTGTATCCCCAACTTTAACTTTTGGCAGGTTATAAAAAGAATTCTTCAGACGGTACGGCACGCTCCACCTAAGATATCCATAACGGTGAGCCGCCAAAATAACAGGCAGTTGGCGGTCATATGGGGTCCCAAAATCCGGCACCCGCCAGACGCCAACTTTTAAAGCTTCTTCATAATTTTCAACCGGCTGCTCATTTATTTTTGTGCTAATTCCAACAGAAGGAATAACAACCATATTATCAAGCGGTAAAGAAGGATCAAGCCGCGGCTGATATTTTTCTACAACAGGTGCCGGCGGCAAAACAACAGCTTCTGTTTTTTGAGGCTGTCTAACAAGCAAGGACGGCAGTTTTGCACCGGAGACGATAAAATATACAACTGAAGGAAGATACAATATCAGAAAGACCAAAAGCGAAACGCCAACTGCAAAAAGAGACAGCCTGCGCAAAATTTTAGCCGCAGAAAAGCGAGCCCGGGCAGGAATTATATTTATAACCTGAACAGGCTCCCCCGCAAATTGGCTTTGATAATAAGGATTTAAATAAAGATCTTCCATAAACAAAAGCAAAAGGGCGCTTGTTTTGCCCTTAAGGAGCGGGTAGATCGCCTGCCCTACAATCCACCCGCCCCCAAAAGACAAAGTCAAACGCCCTTTTAAGACTATAAGAATTTCATGTCTAAGGCTTAAAACAGCCTTATAACAGCAATTGGCTCTTGACAGACTTTTGTTTTGGTAATAAATAATTTAAAGGGAATAGTTTAAGCCTGTCCTTCTCCGCTTCGGGCGGAGAAAGCCTAAAAAAGAGCATTCGGCGAAAAAGTTATCTTTTTCGCAAGCTTTGCTTAATCGTGGTTATTTTATCCGATGTGTTCGGAACCTTTACCAGCGATAAGCGAGGCTTGCCCTCCCCGGGCCGGGTGCTCTTTTTTTATTTCCAAAGTGCCAGTGTTATTCTAACATTAAGGGCATTAAAAGTCAAACCCTATAATAAAAAATAGTCAATAAATC
This sequence comes from Melioribacter roseus, assembly GCA_020722085.1. GTDB lineage: Bacteria > Bacteroidota > Ignavibacteria > Ignavibacteriales > Melioribacteraceae > Pyranulibacter. Next base: position 469 of record DYLN01000263.1, on the reverse strand, counting down.
CCCACTCCTATAGTTTTTATAACTACAAAAACGCCGTAAAATAGGCAAAATAAAAAACAAGAAATTTTTGTGGATAAATTGTGAGCAAGACAAAAGAGAGTATTTAGTATTTGGCATTATGTAAAGCTAGTAGCAAGCATTTGGTAGCAGGTAGAAAGGAATTACCCTTTAAAGGTCTGTCCTTTAAAGGTAGTCGCACAATCTGCGGCAATTAGATGCTGAAACGAGTTCAGCATGACAGTTAATCATTGACCATTAATCATTGACAATAGTAGAACATAGAACAAAGAACATTGAACAGATATCCTAATAAGGTCTGGCCTTTATTTAAAGGCCAGACCTTTATGAAATCAAATTCTAAATCGCAAAACAAGAATAGAACAAACAATATAGAATATAGAAATAATTCAAAAGTCAGACACCCACTCTTTTTGGAATAGATCCTGAAACACAATCAGATCCTGAAACA
>DYLN01000101.1 GCA_020722085.1 Melioribacter roseus | reverse complement strand
CCATTCTTAACATTTTTTTAACGTTGGCTTAATTACCACTTAACATCCATTCTCTAAGTTGCGGGCACAATTTCAGGGAGGAGAGTACCAATGAAATATTTTAGAAATTCTAAAGGGAAATTTAAAATCTTGCAAAATATGAAAACAATCTTATTTGCAGTTATTTTTCTTCCATCACTACTTTTTTCAGAATTAAATGCACAAACAAAAGGTTCAATCAGCGGAAAAGTTACGGATAAATCCACTGGCGAAGTTTTAATTGGTGCAAATGTTGTTGTTATGAACACATTAACCGGAGCTTCGACAGACATTGACGGATATTATTCTATAGAAAATTTACAGCCGGGCGTTTATAAGCTGAAATTTTCTTTTATTTCTTACCAGACGCTTATTGTTGATAATGTTGAAGTAAAAACCAACGAGGTTGCGCATCTTGATGTTGCTCTTAATCCCTCCACAACCGAACTAAGTGAAGTAGTTGTTTCGGCAGAAGCGTTGAAATCAACTGAAGCCGGTGTACTCAATGTTCAGAAAAATTCCATGAATATTGTCGACGGTATGAGTGCTGAGCTTATAAGTAAAAATAATAGCTCGAACGGCACGGATGTTTTAAAAAGAATAACAGGCATCAATATTTCCGAAGGAAAATATGCTTTTATCAGAGGGATAGGGGACAGGTACAATAGCACACTGCTTAACGGTTCAACAATTCCAAGCACCGATCCTGAAAAGAAAAGTTTTTCCTATGATCTTATACCCGCAAGCTTAATAGAGAATGTAGTTACGGCTAAAACTTTTACGCCGGATGAACCCGCCGATTTTGCCGGTGGTTTGGTGCAAATAAATACTGTTGAATTCCCATCCGAGTTTATTTTTGATTTGTCAACATCCACTGTGTTTAATTCCAACACAACCGGGAAAAACTTTTTTTCATACAACGGAGGTCAAAAAGATTATTTAGGATATGATGACGGTACAAGGAACATGCCCGAAACAATTACATCGACACGTATTGCAAGGGGTAACTATTCGGATAATGAACTGACAGAGATAACCAAATCTTTCAGCAATAATTGGCAAACCTACTCCTTGAGCGCTCCACTAAATGGTTCTTTTAAATTCAATATTGGTAACCGGCTCTCTATTGGGAATAGTATGCTTGGTTATATTGGTTCTTTAACTTATTCAAACGGAGCCGATACAAAAAATCTCACGAGAAACTTTTATGATTTTTCGGGTGCAAGGTACAATTATACCGGAAATAGTTATACAAGGTCGGTTGACTGGGGAGGTCTTCTCAATCTAAGCTATAAGTTCGCAAGGACAAATAAAATCAGCTTCAAAAACGTTTATAACCAGAGTTCGGACGATATTACAACGCTGTATAATGGAGACTATAGATACACTGATCAATACAGAGAGATAACCTCTCTCAGCTTCGTGTCCCGCTCACTTCTTTCAAATCAATTAATAGGGGAACATCAATTCAATATTTTTAATGGTCTTAGTTTTGATTGGAATTTAAGTTATTCCCGCTCGAAAAGGGATGAACCTGACGGACGAAGATATATTTATGCAAGAACTATCGGTGATTTAACCGAACCTTTAAGATTTCAACTCGATCAATCATGGGTTACGAGGTATTACGGCAAATTAACCGATCATAATTATAATGGGAGCGCTGACTTCACTTTCAAAATTTTCGAAAACTCCGAACTCCCAAAACTCAAAGTGGGATATTTTTACGACAAAAAAGACCGCAGTTTTGATGCAAGATCTTTTGGCTTCAGAAATGTCCCAGGCGGAAATTTTGCCCATGAAGATTCCGTTTTACAGAGTTCTGTCAATCAAATTTTTTTGCCGCAAAATATTAACAACAAATTCATTCAAGTTGTTGAATTAACAAAACCGTCAGATAGCTACACATCAAAGCAAATTATTAATGCCGGTTATTTCATGTTTGATGCAACATTATTGGAAAAATTCCGAATAGTAGCCGGTGCAAGGCTGGAAAGCTCCCGGCAAAAATTAAATTCACTGAATTTGCAGGGTGATACAATAAGAGTTAATAACAATTACGATGATTTGCTGCCTGCTCTTAATCTAACCTATTTATTAAACGATTGGATATACTTAAGAGCTGCTTACAGTATTACTCTTGCCCGACCGGAATTCAGAGAGATGGCGCCGTTTACATATTTTGATTATGTCGCCAACGAATTGATAGAAGGAAATCCCGACTTAAAAAGAACTTTGATTAATAACTATGATTTGCGCATCGAATTGTATCCCGGTGCTGGAGAATTAATCGCGCTTAGTTTCTTCTACAAAAAATTTAAAGCCCCTATAGAAGAAATACTTCAAGCGGCTGCGAACGAACCAATCAGGTCGTTTGAAAATGCTGATAATGCAACTAATTACGGAATTGAAATTGAACTGAGGAAAAATTTCGGATTTATTTCTCAATCATTGAAGAATTTTTCAATTATCGGGAATGCAAGTTTGATTAATTCCAATGTCAAATTGAATAATAACGGCTTTCAGGAAAGTGAAAGGGCGCTTCAGGGACAAGCCCCTTACATTTTTAACGCCGGACTTTATTACGATAACTATGATGCAGGCATTGATGCCTCAATAGTTTATAACAAAGTTGGTGAAAGAATTGCCGTAGTGGGTTCAAAAGAACTCGGAAATATTTTGGAAAAGCCGGTTGACCTTGTTGATATCTCTGTTTCAAAAGAAATTCTTAGTTATTTCACAATTAAGTTTTCTGTAAAAGACCTATTAAATCAAAACAGGATTCGTATACAAAGATCGCCGCTTGGTGATAAAACTTCTGGCACTGAAAACAGCGGTAGGAATATCTCCCTTGGATTATCATATAAATTTTAAAGACGAAAAATTGTTTAGCCGGACTAAATAAATAATCGATTAAAATAAAAAAGGAGAACACAAATGAAGAAGGCATTGTTTCTATTTTTTGTATTTGTAACTATGCTTGGAATATCTAAAGCACAGGAAGTAATCAGCGGCAATATAACAAACGATATGACATTAACGTCAGATAAAACATATTTGTTGAGAGGTATAGTAAGGGTTGAATCGGGAGCGACATTAACAATACAGCCGGGCACAATTATTTATGGAGAAAATTCAACACAAGGCAGTTTAATTATAAAACCCGGCGGAAAAATAATGGCAGAAGGAACACCGGATAAACCGATAGTATTTACAAGCGAATTTAATAAACCCGGTTCAACACAAGAACCAACCTACGGAGACTGGGGAGGAATAATATTGTTGGGGAAAGCACCGATAAATGTACCGGGCGGGACTGCATCAATAGAAGGTCCTGGGGACAGCTACGGCGGAACAGACCCTGATGATAACAGCGGTGTAATGAAGTATGTAAGAATAGAATATCCGGGGATAGCATATTCGCCGAACAATGAAATAAATGGATTGACATTTGGTGGAGTAGGACGAGGGACAACGATAGATTATATACAAGTAAGTTATTCTGGGGATGATTCTTATGAGTGGTTTGGCGGGACAGTAAATTGTAAGCATTTGATAGCATACCGGGGCTGGGATGATGATTTTGATACCGATTTTGGATTTGAAGGCAAGCTGCAGTTTTTGGTAGGTATAAGGGATCCGGAAATTGCAGATATATCGGAATCGAATGGATTTGAATCAGATAATGACGGAAGCGGATCGACAAATACTCCAAGGACATCGCCTGAGTGGTGGAATGTAACGCTGATCGGTCCTATGGCAACATTGAACAGTACATACAACAGCCAGTTCAAAAGAGCAATGCACTTAAGAAGGTCATCACAAAACAAAATAAATAATACACTGATAGTCGGCTGGCCAAACGGAATATTGATAGATGGAAAAAACACAACAACAGATGCACAGAATGATGTGATGTACATAAAGAACAGTATACTAGCAGGAATAAAAGGATTTATAATAGATACTGTAAGGTCGAACGGTACATTTAATGCTGCTGCATGGTTTAATGATGCAAGTAAAGCTAATAGAACTTTTACTCTGTCCGCCGAAACTCTTTTAAGAAATCCTTTTAATTTGGAAGAGCCTAACTTCCTTCCAAAACCTGGCTCGCCCGCTTTAAGCGGTGCCGGAACTCCTCCGAACGATGGATTCTTTGACGCTTCAGCAAATTTTGTTGGCGCTTTCAAAGATGTCGATTGGACTGCTGGCTGGGCAAAGTTTATGGTTCATGAAAAAACTGAAGTAGTAGTGTCAGGCAATATAACAAATGATATGACATTAACGTCAGATAAAACATATTTGTTGAGAGGTATAGTAAGGGTTGAATCGGGAGCGACATTAACAATACAGCCGGGCACAATTATTTATGGAGAAAATTCAACACAAGGCAGTTTAATTATAAAACCCGGCGGAAAAATAATGGCAGAAGGAACACCGGATAAACCGATAGTATTTACAAGCGAATTTAATAAACCCGGTTCAACACAAGAACCAACCTACGGAGACTGGGGAGGAATAATATTGTTGGGGAAAGCACCGATAAATGTACCGGGCGGGACTGCATCAATAGAAGGTCCTGGGGACAGCTACGGCGGAACAGACCCTGATGATAACAGCGGTGTAATGAAGTATGTAAGAATAGAATATCCGGGGATAGCATATTCGCCGAACAATGAAATAAATGGATTGACATTTGGTGGAGTAGGACGAGGGACAACGATAGATTATATACAAGTAAGTTATTCTGGGGATGATTCTTATGAGTGGTTTGGCGGGACAGTAAATTGTAAGCATTTGATAGCATACCGGGGCTGGGATGATGATTTTGATACCGATTTTGGATTTGAAGGCAAGCTGCAGTTTTTGGTAGGTATAAGGGATCCGGAAATTGCAGATATATCGGAATCGAATGGATTTGAATCAGATAATGACGGAAGCGGATCGACAAATACTCCAAGGACATCGCCTGAGTGGTGGAATGTAACGCTGATCGGTCCTATGGCAACATTGAACAGTACATACAACAGCCAGTTCAAAAGAGCAATGCACTTAAGAAGGTCATCACAAAACAAAATAAATAATACACTGATAGTCGGCTGGCCAAACGGAATATTGATAGATGGAAAAAACACAACAACAGATGCACAGAATGATGTGATGTACATAAAGAACAGTATACTAGCAGGAATAAAAGGATTTATAATAGATACTGTAAGGTCGAACGGTACATTTAATGCTACTGCATGGTTTAATGATGCAAGTAAAGCTAATAGAACTTTTGCCACTGCCGCTGAGGCAGAACTTGTTGCAGCATTTGATTTAAATAATCCTAACTTTTTACCTCTGGGAGGTTCGCCTGCTTTAACTGGTGCCGGAACTCCTCCGAACGATGGATTCTTTGACGCTTCAGCAAATTATGTTGGTGCTTTCAAAGATGTTGATTGGACTTTCGGATGGACAAGATTCAATCCGGATTCAACAACAACAGGTATCAAAGAAATTGAGAATGGAAATTCAGTTCCTGTAAGCTTCAATTTATCTCAGAACTATCCGAATCCTTTTAACCCATCAACAAGAATTAATTATTCGTTGAATAAAGCTTTACATGTTACATTGAAAGTGTATAATATGCTTGGTCAACAAGTAGCTAAATTGGTTGATGGTTTTAGAAATGCAGGCAGTTATGAAATTACATGGGACGCTTCAAATCTTGCAAGCGGAATCTATATCTACAGACTTGATGCCGATGGTCAAGCCTTATCGAGGAAAATGATTTTATTGAAGTAATCTCTCCTCTCTTTCTAGTTCCTGTCAAATGGGTGCCTTCTCCCGGGCACCCATATTTTTACATCAAGTACGAAAACCATCAAAAATCACATCTTTTTTTACTTTTCTTTGTCATATAGGAATTAAATAGTTGGAATTTGATGTTTTAGTAATATCTAAATTGCTTAATAATTTTTGCTTTGAGCAGGCAGTTTTCATATATTGAATCAGTTTTCATAATCTGATTTAATATTGAATGAGAATAATCAAACCTAAAAGACTTCGTAAGGGGGATATAATTGGAATTATTTCGCCAGCATCTTCGCCAGACGATCTTTCTAAAATCAACAGAGGAGTTGAATATTTGGAAAAACTTGGTTACCGCGTTGAAGTTGGGAAAAATGTTGGACAAGAAATTGGTTACTTAGCCGGTGAAGATGCACAGCGAGTTGATGATTTACATTCAATGTTTAAAAATAAACATATCAAAGCAATTTTTTCTGTGCGCGGCGGTTATGGTTCAGCAAGACTGCTTGATAAGATTAATTACACTTTGATTCGCGAAAACCCTAAAATTTTTGTCGGTTATAGCGACATTAATGCACTGCAGCTTGCATTTATCAAAAAAGCTGGACTCGTAACTTTTGCCGGTCCGATGGTTGCAGTTGATTTTCATGACGAAGTAAGTCCGTTTACCGAAGAAATTTTTTGGAGGATAATTACTTCGAATAAAAAGATCGGTAAATTATCAAATCCAAATTCCGAAAAAATCTATACTTTAACTAAAGGCAGGGGAACCGGCAGAATATTAGGCGGCAATCTCTCTATACTTACTTCATTAATTGGTACTAGTTACCTTCCTAAATTTGACGGCATGATTCTTTTGCTTGAAGAAATTAACGAAGCGCCTTATCGTGTGGATCGAATGCTTAACCAACTCCGTCTGGCAAAAATCTTAAAAAATTTAGAAGGGATTATTTTAGGCAGATTTGTTGATTGTTATGAGACCGATCCGACAAAAAAAACTCTGACATTAAATGAAGTAATTTTTGAATATTTTCAGAACGGAAATATTCCTGTTGTTTACAATTTCAAACATGGACATATCAAGGATAACATAACAATTCCTTTTGGTGTAAAGTGTATTTTGAATGCGTCAAGAAATTTTATTGAAATTCCCGAAAACGCTGTTTTGTAGTAAAATTTCTGTACTTATTGTCTGAATTTTCCCTTATCAATTACTTGTTTATAGAATTCGTTCCAATTCATATTCTCTTTTTTAAGAAACATCTTAAAAAATCCCTTAATTTCAATTTTTTCTTAGGAAATTCAGTATGGTATGTTAATTGTTTACTGACAGGTAATAATTTACTCTGTTAAATGGAATTTATTAACGAAGGATTAGTCAGCAGTCTTATTGAAGATACTGCTCTACAGAATTCAGCATTTCAAAATGAAGTAATTGAGAAATCACTTGAAGCAAAAGGGCTTACTCTTCGTGAAAGCGCTGCGCTGCTAAATATTGAATCAGGAGAATTGCTTGAAAAACTTTTCGATGCTGCGTCCAAGGTAAAAGAAAAAATTTATGGCAGCCGGCTTCTATTATTTGCACTGCTATATGTTACGAACCGCTGTGTTAATAATTGTCTTTATTGTGCTTTCGGAAAAGATAATAAGAAACTGATACGAAAAACCTTGTCGATTGAAGAAATTAAAGTAGAAGCAGAATTTTTAATAAGACACGGTCATAAAAGAATTCTTTTGGTGGCAGGAAAACATTCCCAAAAATCATTTTTGAATTACGTTGGTGAAGCGATCGATTCTATTTATAAGATAAAAATTGAGGGCGGTAATATTAGAAGAATTAATGTTAACACGGCGCCGCTTTCTGTAGAAGGATTTAAGAGATTAAAAGGTTTCGGCATAGGTACTTACCAATGCTTCAGGAAACCTACCATTTTGAGACTTATGTTAAAATGCATCCCGAAGGGCCTAAAGTTGATGCAGAGCAAAGATATGTTTACTATTAATCAATTCTTATGCAATTAGATGAAGTTTTACATAAGGAAAAATTAACCCGCGATGAAATTATCTTTCTGTTAAAATTGAAAGATGAAAATGATATGCGGAAGTTAATAAAACGGGCGGATGAAGTTCGTAAAAAATATAGCGGCGATGAAGTATACCTTAGAGGCATAATTGAATTTTCAAATTACTGCAGCGAAAATTGTCTTTACTGCGGTTTAAGGAATGATAATGCTAATATTAAGCGGTATAGAATGCAGCCTGAAGAAATAATAGAAACTGCAAAACAAATTTCTAATCTCGGTATTTATACAATTGTCTTGCAATCAGGCGAAGATTATTATTACGATACTGATCTCATTGCTTATATTATTTACTCAATTAAGCAGCATTCCAACTGTGCCGTTACGTTAAGTCTTGGCGAAAGGGGATTTGATGAATATAGAATATGGAAATTAGCGGGAGCCGACCGTTATCTACTGAAGCATGAAACTGCTAATCAAAAATTATATTCGATTTATCATAATCACCAGATGGTAGGCGGCAGAATTAGGCATCTCAAATTTCTGAAATCTCTTGGATACCAAATTGGTTCCGGAAATATAATTGGTCTTCCGATGCAGACCGAAGAAGATATTGCCGATGATATACTTTTGTGCGATGAGCTCGATTTGGATATGGCGGTGTTCGGACCGTTTATTCCGGCACCTTTTACTCCTTATCAGAACAGGAGAACTGGGAGCATCAAGTTAACATTAAAGACTATGGCTGTTGCAAGAATTGTTTTGAAAAATGTTCATATTCCGGCTACAACAGCTTTAGCCACAATTGATGAAGCCGGCAGAATAAAAGGTCTGACATCGGGGGCAAATGTAATTATGCCAGATTTTACTCCGCTTCAATACCGTGAAAATTATGAAATCTATCCGAATCGAAATACACTTAAAGAGGAACCTAATAATGTTAAAACGCTTCTCACACTGCAGCTTGAATCAATAGGCAGAAAAATATCTTCCGAAAGAGGGGATTCGCTGAAACTTTATTTCGGCAGCGATAGAATTTTACATTATCCGTATTAATGCCATTTCAAAGGAATTTATAAAATCTTATTTTTAACCAGTGTAAAAAAATGAACGAGGAAACTGCTCAATGCTGAGGACAATCAAGCAGTCTGTCCAGTTGTCAGGCTATACCGAACTCTACGAGCCAGGTCATAAAAACGCAGACGGATCATTCATCTATTCATCCATTCAAAAATTTATTGTTGTTTTTGTATTCTTCCTGTCGTTAACTGCTTGCAGCACAAAAAGCGATAAGGAGTATTTCGATGAAGGTCAAAAATATTTAGATCAAAAAAAATATTTGGAAGCTGTACAGAGTTACGAAAAACTTGTAAAATATCATTCACAGAGCGATCTGGCTCCTCAGGCTTTGTTTGCATGCGGAAAAATTTACCAAAGCAATTTAATACCAAGCCTCGGTAAAAAAGCATCGCTTCAAAAAGCAGTTTATTATTACAGGGAAATTTACAACCGGTATCAAAATAAACCTGCAGCAGAAAAAGCACTTTTTATGATGGCATTTATTCAAGCAAATGAACTGAATGAAATTGATTCTGCTAAAGCATCGTACAATTTATTCCTTCAAAAATATCCTAAAAGCGAATTGGCGGAATCGGCAAGATTAGAAAGAGATAATTTGGGAGTTTCCCCCGACGAAATTTTAAAGAAAAAATTGGAAAGTCGAGCGACAAAGTGACCGTTAAAACATTCGACTACAGAAAATATTTGGAACCTTCTGTCATTTCGAAAATTAAAAATCTTGAACTGAGAGCAAAAATGGTCGTAGAAGGTTTTATGGTTGGTCTTCATAAAAGTCCTTACCACGGTTTTAGTGTTGAGTTCAGCGAACACCGTCAATATATGCAGGGTGATTCGATAAAGGATATAGACTGGAAAGTTTACGCTAAACGCGAAAAATTTTACGTGAAGCAGTACGAAGAAGAGACGAATCTTATTTCCCATGTCATTGTTGATATCAGCAGGTCAATGGATTATAAGTACACTGCAGCTGCGACTAAACTTGAATATGCAATCACGCTTGCTGCCTCATTAATTTATATTATGATAAACCAGCAGGACGCATCGGGATTGATTTTATTTTCGGATAAAATTGAATCTTATTTCCCTCCCAAATCCAACCAGGTCTACTTAAAAACTCTTCTCGGCGGTCTTTCCAAAATTCGTGCATCCGGTGCAACTAACACCGGTTCTTGTTTGCGGGAAGTTTCCGAGAAAATTAAAAAGAGGGGATTGGTTATTATAATTTCGGATTTATTTGATGACCCGGACAAAATAATTTCTGCACTTAAGTTCTTTCATTATAAGAAAAACGAAGTTATAGTAATGCAAGTGCTCGATCCGGTGGAAAAAAGCTTTGCTTTCGAGAAAGATGCAATTTTTGTCGATAAAGAATCGGGATTGGAAATAACAACGCAGCCGCGCCATATTCAAAAGGCTTATCAGACGGCAATGAAAAACTTTCTGCAGAAAATTAAAAGCGAATGCTTAAACCACCGAATAGAATACAATTTAATCGATACTTCTGAACCTTTTGATAGATCACTGATGAGCTACTTTGCCAAAAGAAGTAAACTGAATTGATAATGGAAAGTTGAAAGTTGTATGTATGTCGTGAAAAAGTCGTTAGATTCCGTAAAGTCCAATCCGTCAGACCTCGGTGGTCTGTTCCGTGACCTCGTCAGTGACGAAGTCACGAGACGGGCGAGACCGACGGGCGGACTCATCGAGGTGGCATCTCTAAACATTGAGGTAAAATTTTGAGAGATGCCATCTTTTGAATTTTCACTGAGATGAAGACGAAGACGTATCCAGCACCCGTTTGCTTTCCTCCCAATATTTATCCATTTCTTCAAGTGAAGATTCAGTAACCGGCTTGCCATTTTCTTTAAGTTTGTTCTCGATATACTGAAAACGCTTAATAAATTTTTCATTTGTGAGTCTAAGAGCATTTTCTGGATTAATTCCAATAAATCTTGCGTAGTTTACTAAAGCAAAAAATACATCACCGACTTCATTTTCCAGTTGATCATGTATATCCTCGATACTTTTATCTTCCATCTTTTGTCTTTTATCTTCTATCTCATGCATTTCCTCAATTTCTTCAATTACTTTTTTCCAGATATCTTCTTTATTATTCCAATCAAAGCCGACTTTAGAAGCTTTTTCCTGCAAACGGTAAGCCCTTGCGAGACCCGGCATATTTTGAGGAACGCCTTGCAAAATAGAATTACGCCCCTCCTTCATTTTAATTTCCTCCCAGTTTTTTACAACATCGTTTTGGTCTTTTACTTTGACTTCGCCGAAAACATGTGGATGCCTGCGGATTAATTTTTCGCGTATCGAATCGATAACATCGTTTATATTAAATTTATTTTGTTCTTCCGCTATTACTGAATGGAAGAGAATATGAAGCAGCAGATCGCCGAGCTCACTTTTCATTTCCTCAAAATCTTTTGAATCAATAGACTCTAACAATTCGTAAGTTTCCTCGAGCGTTGCTCCTTTTATTGAATCATGCGTTTGTTCACGATCCCATGGACACTCTTTCCTTAAACGTTTCATAATTTCGTTAAGCTCGTTAAATTTTTCTCCTGTCATTATTTCCTCGTTTTTGATTTTAAAATTAATTAGTCCGGTTCTTCAAAACAAAAAATCATATCTGTCCAAAATAAACATTTAGGGATACGGCGCACATTAAAAGAAATTC
>DYLN01000100.1 GCA_020722085.1 Melioribacter roseus | reverse complement strand
GAGGGTGACCAAAAAGTAATCTTTTTATTTATCTTAGCCGCTAATAACGCTAATATTCACGAATAATTTTGTTGAATAATTACTTTTTGGTCAGCCTCAAGGGAATTTTCTCGAATTATTTTATTGATTCTTACTTTCTAGTCACCGTAGTAAAATTAAATCAATGTATTGGGATACAGAGGGATTGTAATTCTTTTTTCATCTTCTTTAGTTCCCGTACAATGCGAGCATTTCTCCACATAAAATACAACAGGTTCTTCATTAAAATCGGCTTTGATTAAATTTACGATTGAATTACAATTTGTACATTGAACCAGGTGATGCGATTGAATTTTAACTCTGCAGGAAGGGCAAAGAAAAGTATCCTCAGCTAAAACTGGTTTACTTTCGTAAACAAAAACTGTTTTACATTTTGAGTTCTTGCAAACAGTAAACCTAAACGAATTTGTAGCTATTATATCGATAACAAACCTCATTAATTTGAATGAATAAATATAAATGAATTGAATAGCCGATGCGATGCAAAAATAAATCCGAACAAACAAAAACTTGCTTCTAAAATCATTATATTAAATTTGTTATTTACGGAAAAAAGAGGAAAACTATGGATAAAATTAATTCGTTTAAAGCTTACGATATCAGAGGGAAATACCCTTTAGAATTAAACAGTGATCTTGTCTATAAAATTGGTATGGCATACGCTAAACTTCTTAACACAAAAGAAGTTGTAATTGGGCATGATGTCAGAAAATCATCGCCGGAACTAATCGGGGCTTTAACAAACGGACTGACCGATGCCGGCAGCAATGTGATAAATCTCGGTCTATGCGGTACAGAAATGATCTATTTTGCCGTTCCTTATTTTAATGCTGACGGCGGGATAATGATTACCGCAAGCCACAATCCCCCGGAATATAACGGATTAAAATTTGTAAAAAGAAATTCAGTACCGATGGGCTACGATTCGGGACTAAACGAAATCGAAAAAATGATTCTGCAAAACAATATTGGTCAAAAAACTTCCCGAACTGGTTTGGTCACTAAAAAAGATATAATGAATGAATTCATAAATAATCTTCAAAAATTTTACAATCCGGAAAAAATCAAACCGATGAAAGTGGTTGTTAATGCAGGCAACGGTTGCGCTGGTCCTGCACTTGATAAGCTGGAAAAATTTCTACCGGTAAAAATGATAAAAGTTCACAACAATCCTGACCCCGAATTTCCGAACGGTGTTCCTAATCCCCTTCTTCCCGAAAACAGACAGTCAACAATTGAGGCAATCAAAAAATCCGGTGCCGACCTTGGTGTAGCGTGGGATGGCGATTACGACAGATGTTTCTTTTTTGATGAACACGGAAATTTCATAGAAGGATACTACATTGTCGGCTTGTTAGCAAAATCGATCCTTAAAAAATATCCTGGTGAAAATATAGTTCACGATCCGCGGCTTGTTTGGAATACAATTGATGTGGTGAATAAAGCCGGCGGAAAAGCTGTAGTTTCAAAAAGCGGTCACGCATTTATTAAACAAAAAATGAGGGAAGTAAATTCAGTCTACGGCGGCGAAATGTCAGCCCATCACTATTTCCGTGATAATTCTTTTTCAGACAGCGGCTTAATTCCGTTTGTCTCTATTCTTCAGCTAATTTCCGATGAAGATACGACACTTTCAAATCTCGTAGGCGAAATGATAAGATCATACCCTTGTTCAGGCGAAATAAATTCTACTATTTCAAATCCAGTTAGAAAATTAGAAGAAATAAAACAGAAATACTCCGACGGCAATTTAGATGAACTTGATGGAGTAAGTGTTGAATACCCCGAATGGCGGTTTAACGTAAGAATGAGCAACACGGAACCGTTGATAAGATTGAATGTCGAAACTAAAGGTGATGATAACCTTATGAAACTAAAAACCGATGAACTGTTGAATTTTATAAGAAATTAGCCGATTTTATCTTTTAGTGGAAAACTAACTTTAAAAAACAAATTGCGTCTAATTTAGGTGTTAAATCACCTAATCTGAAAATTTAAGATAATATAAATGGAGAGAAAAATGGCAAACCAGGAAAAAGCAATTGACGTCGAAAAACTGCTTCAGAACAAATTGAAATCCGTAAGTATATCGACTCTTGAAGCTTCCATTGCAAAAATTGTCAGCGATTTAGTAGGTGAGGATTATAAATGTTCAATCAGCGAAGTGAAGTATACGCTTTTCAGCGGTGCGGACTTTCACATAAAAATAGAGTTGACTTACAATCCAAACGAATAATTTTCTTATCAGATTCTTTCGTAATTCGAGGATTTCCAAAACCTTCAAGTTCACACAAAGAACTTTGAAGGTTTTATGGAACTTCACAAAAAATTTCAAAGTTTATTTAAGATTTGCCTTAGTTCGCTGACAACAAATTCAATTTCTTCTTTCGTATTATAAAAGTGGGGTGAAAGTCTGATTTTCCCTTCTCTCATCGCACAGACGATATTTCTTTGTTTCAACTCATCGAAGACCAATTCTGCTTTTTGATGACTAAATGTAACAATACCGGATAAGTTTTTTCTTTCCGCACCGGCAAGAATAGGCTTTACTCCAATGTTAATTAGCTCATTGATAAAATATTCGGAGTTAGATAAAACATGCTCTTCAATATTTTCCATTCCGGCACTTTCAAAAAGATTAAGGGTTTCGTTCATAGCATAAACACCAATAGCATTCATAGTTCCGTTTTGAAAGCGGTCGGCACCTTCACGAAATGTCAAATCATAATTAAGCAGTTCCCACGGTTTAGCCACCGAAGTCCAGCCTACTATTTTGGGAGTTATTTTATCTTGCAGACTTTTTGAGATATAAAAGAACGAAGCACCCTGCAAACCCATCAGCCATTTTTGCGAACCGCCAGCAATAAAATCTGCATTATATTTTTTTATATCCGTGTTGATTGCTCCGATTCCTTGTATGCCGTCGATACAAAAAATAATTCCCTTTTGTTTACAAAGTTCACCTATCATTTCAATATCGGCTCTAAATCCTGAAACAAATTGAACAAGGCTGATTGAAATAAGTTTGGTTCGTGCCGTTACAAACTTTTCAATATCATCAAATAAAATTTTCCCATCTGTTGATTTTACAAAATCTACTTCTACACCTTCTTTCTTCAAATTCAAGAAAGGGTAAACATTTGAGGGAAATTCCATATCGTTTAGAATAATTCTGTCACCTGCTTTCCATTTTAATCCTTGAGCCACAATACTAAGCGCTGAAGAAACATTCTCTGCAAGTGAAATTCGAGCCGGTTCAACATTTAGGATTTTGCCGAGTTTCTCTTTTGCGCTTTTTTGTGCTTCTAAAAAAATATCATATACGTCTATGGAGCCTTCGCTTCTCTGTCGAATAAATTCTTCGAGTTTATTAGTCACAGAAATGGACAGTGGCCCTATCGCCGCATGATTAAAATATATTTTACCCTGTTTTATGTGCGGAAATGATTTTCTGATTTCTGATATGTTCATAATGCAGCCCCAAGCAAAGTAAATAAGTTTAAAAAACTTTCGATAATGATATTGAAAAACAATTTTTTATTATGGACAAAATATTAGAAATTGCAGCTTCATTTTATGGGGTGCTGATCCCGCAAAAAATAAGAAAAGCCTTTATCAATCTTGTTTTAGAGTATCTCGATCAAAGATATTCAATTGAAACCGCCATAGGATTAGCACTCCACCGATTAATAAAAGCACATCCCAACGTTTCCTAACTCGCTTCGCTTCGTTCGGCAGAGCGGGCTCGCCTCTCTTCGTGATCGAAGCTGGAGGAAAGGGCTTTTTCGTATATGACAAAGGCAATTTAGTGCCTGCGCAAAGCAGAAGCTTCACTTCAGCGTAGGCAGATGCCTTTTGACAAAGTTTCACATAGAGAACACATACACATTAATATATTGAACGGATGATTGATTGAATCGGTAAATGAGGGTATAAAATCATTCATGTAAACATTCATTCACCCATTCAGTCTTTCTTCCCCAAAGATCAATCTTTTTTTGCTCTCATAGAATCCCAAATCATATACACAGATATTAAAAGAAACATAATAAAGGCTATCAACTCAGCTGAATGGGATTCCTGCCATTCTGAATTAACCCAGTTATAACCCGCATACCGTAGTATTGCACTTATTACACCCATCAAAGCGCCGCCGGCAATAAAACCGGATGCAATTAAAGTTCCTCTCTCTTTTCTTGCTTTGTTCACATTTTCATCTTTACTTCTGGTAGAAACAAAATGTGCAATTAATCCTCCTACAAGTAAAGGTGTATTTAATTCGAGCGGGATGTACATACCCAATGCAAAGGCTAGTACGGGAACTCTAACAATTGTTAATATCAACGCAAGCAGCCCGCCTGCTAAATAAAGCATCCACGGTGCAGGTTGGTTCGACATAAGGGGCTGAATCACAGCCGCCATTGCATTTGCCTGAGGAGCAACCAAAGCGCCCTCGCCTGTAAACCCGTATGTCTGATTAAGAACCATGATAATCCACGCAACAGTAGCTGCAGAAAAGATAGTACCCACAAATTTCCAGCGCTCCTGTTTATGAGGAGAAGAACCAAGCCAATAACCGATTTTCAAATCAGTAATAAACGCTCCGGCTTGTGAAAGAGCTGTGCAAACTACACCACCAATAATTAATGCCGAAACCATTCCTGCTGTACCGGATAAACCGACTGAAACCAAAATTACTGAAGATAAAATTAACGTCATTAATGTCATGCCGGAGACGGGATTAGTTCCAACAATGGCAATTGCCGTAGCGGCAACAGTCGTAAACAAAAAAGAAATAATCAAAACAATTAATAAACCCACTAAAGCCAAGCCAAGATCATGAACAACGCCGGCAATAAAAAATATTAATATTACAAAAGCTGTAAATAAGATCCCGCCAAACACAATTTTCATCGGGAGATCACGCTGCGTTCTTTTATCGTTATCTGTAAGCTTTGAGCCAAAGAGTTCCTTGAATCCAAGAGTAAAAGATTTTTTTATAATTCCGCTCGATCTAATTATTCCGATTAGTCCCGCCATTGCAATTCCGCCAATTCCAATATGTCGTACATAGTTGGAAAAAATTTGTTCAGCCGACATATCTTTTATAAGCAGTTTTACGTTAGCTCCAATCGGCGTTACAATGTAATTGCCCAAATAAGCAAACACCGGTATTAAAACATACCAGGAAAGGAAAGAGCCGGCAGCAATAATTGCACTGTATCTTAGACCAACAATATAGCCGAGACCAAGAATTGCAGAGCTTATATTTATTTTAAAAACCAATTTCATTTTATCCGCGAGATTCTGTCCTGCTTCTACAACGCGGGTTGTAAAGACCTCGCTCCACCAACCGAAGGTTGCAACAACGAAGTCATAAAGACCGCCAATTAAACCGCTGATAATCAAAATAATTGCCTGTCTTCCCCCTTTCTCACCCGCGACCAAGACTTCCGTTGTTGCAGTTGCTTCGGGAAATGGAAACTTTCCATGCATCTCAGAGACAAAATATTTCCTAAAGGGAATAAGAAAAAGAATTCCGAGAAAACCGCCAAACAACGAGGCTAAAAAAATCTGGTAAAACTCAACATACTTATCCAGTCCGAGAATATACAATGCCGGCAGAGTAAAAATACCGCCGGCAACAACTGCGCCGGAAGTAGCACCAACAGATTGTATAATTACATTCTGTCCGAGTCCGCCTTTCTTTTTTAAGATAGTTGTTATTCCAACAGCAAGAATTGCAATCGGAATAGCGGCTTCAAAAACCTGTCCAATTTTCAATCCCAAATACGCAGCCGAAGCGGAAAACAAAACTGCCATTACTAATCCGGTGATTACGGAATAAAGTGTAACTTCCGGATACTCATTATCCGGCGACATAATCGGCTGGTATTCCTCGCCGGGTTTTAATTCTGAATAAGCGTTATCGGGCAGTCCCGGAATTTTCATTACTTCATTTTCATTCATTGAATTTTCCCCTTATATGAAAATAAGAATTTTATTCTAATGCTCTCATTTTTTCATTATAGGCTGTGCGGAATCATATAAACAATCAACATTACCAATGCTGCAATAAGAACAGCAAGTTTAGGATTTTTATTTTTTCTTACCATATAAAAAGCCGCCAGCCAAACAATAAATGCAGCTTGAGTTTTGTTATCGGTTACGTCATTCCCAAATGGCCAGCCGCCCCAAACATCCCCAAAAGCAAATCCATTCATTGCGAACCCAAGCGGAAACCCGCCGATGAATAAAACTATAACTGTCCACAAAGATAATTTATTCAGCTTCGGTTCTTTGCTGAAAAATTCAAGCCCGGTGCGCGTTGAAAGCATCATTGCTAGAAACATAGCAATAATGTGCGGAACAAGAATTACTGCTGGCACATCATCCTTAAACCGGATTACCACAGTTCTGTTTGCAGCCGGAATTTTCACTGACGAATTATCTTTGTACAACTCAATATAATATTCAAGTTTTTCGAGTCGTTGTTGTTTAGGCAATTCTGCCTGTAAGGTTTTTCCGCTGCTCATCTCAACTGAATTAAATTGTCCAATAGAATTAAACGTTCTCCAAAAAAGTTTCCCCTTTATTGATGAATCAGAGGTCTCGATTTTAATTAAATAATTCTCGGTAGTGCTGTGACTTCGTTCGAGCTTATATTTTATTAGTTTTCCATCAATAGATATTTCCCCTGTCAGGGGGTAAGTAGGGCCTGTAATTCTTTGATAAACGGCTGAAGCAATAGTAATTAAAAAGGCGAGGCTCCAGAAGGTTATCTGTTTCTTCATAATCAGAAATATTTGTTGAAATGTTATACCAAGTTAGTCAATACTGTACAAAAGAATCAATTATTTTTAAGAAGGAAATTAACATTAACCAAACAAGATGTAATATATTTTTAACTCAACGAAAATCACCGGAATAAAATGTTAATATTTTCCGGTGGTCTGGCAAGTATAGCCTTTTTGCCTTTTTCAACAATTGGTCTTTGAACCAAATCCGGATTTTCTATCATCTTATTTAGTATTTCGTCTTCAGAAAGTTTTTCAATCTGCGGTTTTAATTTTTTGTATGCCTCTTCGTTTTTCCTTAACAGTTCACTTGGTTTCATATTCATTTTTTTAAGCAGAGCTTTCAATTGATTTTTCTTGAACGGCTCGATGTAATAATTAACACGTTCGAAATCGATCCCGTTCTCTTGCAGAATCTTAACTACCTTTCTGCAAGTAGTACAAGTAGGTTTTTCGTAGACAGTTATTTTATTCATTTTATTCCAAGCCATTTATTGTTTTTGTTATTGTAGCGTTCAAGTTTATACCAAACCGCCAATTCTTTCATGCATGCACTAATGGAATTGGGGTTGGAAAAGTCAGCATATTTACACAAGTAATCGCAGAGGGGCGGAAATTGAATTTTCTTATTTAATTCACCAGAATTTAACGGTGACAATTAAACCTCGCAAATTTTAGGTGAATAATAATAAACTTTGCTATTTTTGACAACAGACATTTATAATGGAGAATTCCTTTGGATAAAGAAAAATTTATCATCAATTCGTTAAAAGAAAGTGCAGAAACAAAATTAAAAATAGAAAAGGAATGTAAAACAGATATACTCAAGGCAGTTGAGATTTTGACCGCTGCTTATAAAAACGGTAAAAAAGTTTTACTGTGCGGCAACGGCGGAAGTGCTGCCGACTGCCAGCACATCGCAACCGAATTGATGATAAGATTAAATCACGATATTAAACGGCCGGCGCTTGCAGCAATAGCATTAACTACCGATTCTTCAAACTTAACTGCCGGGGGAAACGACATAGGATTTGAAAACGTATTTGCAAGAAACATTGAAGGCTTGGGAAATAAAGGCGATGTGTTAATTGCAATCTCAACTAGCGGTAATTCAGGTAATGTTATCAAAGCAGTTGAAAAAGCAAAAGAAAAAAACATGAGAGTAATTGGTTTCCTCGGCGGAATTGGCGGTAAATTAAAAAATAAAGTTGACCTGCCGATTATAATCCCTTCCACCAATGTTCAAAGAATCCAAGAAGGACATATTACAATTGCACATATTATTTGCGAACTTGTGGAATTGGAGTTATATGGATAGGTAAATTAGAATTCCGTCGCTCATCAAATCTTTATAAAAATCCTTAAGATTTTCCTGAAGTTCTTGTTGAAATTCACCCTGTGTTAAATGATCAGGATATTCCTTTAAGTATCCTATCCACAAATTTCCGTCCTGCCAATAAACATATTTAACTTTTCCGTTGTTCATCTTTTTTCTCAATTATTTAATAACTCACATTACGCAGAATGATTAATGAACACCAAAAAAACGGCTTTAGCCACATTAATTACCAAAAATGGTGCTAAAGCCTGGAATTTTGTTTTAATTTGTTTGAGGTTAACCAAAAAGTAATTTTTATAGAACAATAACCGCGAATTGCGCAGCTTGTCCCGTGTATTTTACGGGGAATTTTCTCGAATTATTTTATTGATTCTTACTTTTTAGTCAGCCTCGCTATTAAGTAACAACCATTGCTTAGGGTGAGTTAATAACATACACAAATTACTTTCTCGTCAAACTATATACCCGTGCTGTCTAAAATAAACTAAGATAGATGGTATTTCTTGAATGATTAAATCTAAGCAAAACAGTTCGTATTTTTTTATTTTTACAAAATGAATACACTTTTAAAAGTAAAAGGAAAATAAAAATGACAGCAAATTTTGACATGATTCAGACTGTATACGGAGGAATAAGAAAAAAAATTGAACACGCACGTAAGGTAGTTGGCAGACCGATGACCTACGCAGAAAAAATCCTTTATGCCCATCTGTGGAATCCAGTCAAAAACGAATTAATAAGGGGAAAGGATTTTGCAGACTTTGCACCCGACCGCGTTGCTATGCAGGATGCAACTGCACAAATGGCACTGCTTCAATTTATGCATGCCGGGAAAAAAACTTCAGCTGTACCGGCTACCGCACATTGCGACCATTTAATTGTCGCTCAAAGCGGCTCCAAAGAAGACCTCGAACGGGCTAAAGAAGAAAACAAAGAAGTCTACGAATTTTTGGAAAGCATCTGCAGAAAATATGGTGTCGGTTTCTGGAAACCCGGTGCAGGAATTATTCATCAAGTAATTTTGGAAAATTATGCTTTCCCAGGCGGAATGATGATAGGCTCTGACTCGCACACTCCAAACGCTGGCGGACTTGGAATGATAGCTATCGGTGTAGGCGGCGCAGACGTAGTTGACGTAATGGCAGGTATGCCGTGGGAATTAAAATGGCCTAAATTAATCGGAGTAAAATTAACAGGAAAACTTTCCGGCTGGACTTCACCTAAAGATGTGATCTTAAAAGTAGCGGGTATTCTTACCGTTAAAGGGGGCACCGGCGCAATCATTGAATATTTTGGTGAAGGCGCAAATTCAATTTCATGCACAGGCAAAGGAACAATATGCAATATGGGTGCCGAAGTTGGAGCAACAACTTCGGTGTTTTCTTTCGACCAAAAGATGGCTGACTATTTAAGAAAAACCGATCGTGCTGATCTTGCCGATGCTGCAGTACAGCTTTCCGATATTCTCAAAGCAGATGACGAAGTTTATTCCGAACCAGAAAAATATTTTGATCAGTTGATCGAAATTAATCTGAGTGAACTTGAGCCGCACTTAAACGGACCCTTTACTCCCGACCGTGCATGGCCTGTTTCCAGAATGAAAGAAGCTGTTAGAGAAAACAACTTCCCGGAAAAAATAAGCGTTGCATTGATTGGAAGCTGCACTAATTCCAGCTACGAAGATATTGACCGCTCAACCAATATTGCAAAGCAGGCACTTGCAAAGGGTCTCAAAGCCAAAACACAATTCACAATTACTCCCGGTTCAGAGCAGGTAAGGGCAACAATCGAAAGAGATGGACAATTGAAAACTCTAGAGGAATTTGGAGGATTAGTCTTAGCAAATGCATGCGGTCCATGTATTGGAATGTGGAAAAGAATGGATATTCAAACCGGAGAAAAAAATACAATTGTAACTTCGTTTAACAGAAATTTCGCAAAAAGAAACGATGGCAACCCAGAAACCCTTGCTTTTGTCGCGAGTCCTGAACTTGTTACTGCTCTTGCTATATCTGGCAATTTAACATTTAATCCGGCAACCGATTATCTCACAAACGAAAACGGCGAACAGGTAAAATTAGACCCGCCGTTTGGTGATGAATTACCCGCCAATAATTTCGTAAAAGATTTTGACGGCTTTATTCCTCCGTCGCCTGATGGTTTCAAAACAGAAGTGAAAATTCCTGAGGGAAGCGACAGACTTCAACTGCTAGAAAGATTTCGTGCATGGGACGGGAAAGATTTTGTTGAACTGCCGCTTTTACTTAAAGTAAAAGGCAAATGCACAACCGACCATATTTCGCCTGCAGGTCAGTGGTTAAAATACCGCGGTCACCTTGACAACATTTCCAAAAACATGTTCATGGGTGCAATCAATGCTTTTACTGGAAATGCCGGTGAAGCAAAAAACCAATTTACTGGTGAATACAAAAAAGTTCATGAAGTTGCACGCGAATATAAAGCAAAAGGGATTGGATGGATTGTAGTGGGCGACGAAAATTACGGAGAAGGCTCAAGCCGCGAACATGCTGCAATGGAGCCGAGATTCCTCGGCGGTAAAGCAATAATTGTAAAAAGCTTCGCCAGGATTCACGAAACAAATTTGAAGAAACAAGGAATGCTTCCTCTGACTTTCGCCGATCCTAATGATTACGACAAAATTCAAGAGAACGATAAGTTAAGTATCGTTGGATTGAAAAAATTTGCACCAGACAAACAATTAAAGCTGATTGCAAAACACAGCGACGGCTCAATTGATGAAATAATGTTAAACCATTCATTCAACAAAGGACAAATTGAATGGTTCAAAGCTGGCAGCGCTTTGAATTTGATCGCCGAAAAACAAAAGGCGAAAGCTGAAAGTGGAAAAAAGAAAGCAGTTAAGATAAAGGCTGCTACGAAAAAGGTAACTGTAAAAGCTAAACCGAAAAAGGTAGTAAAGAAAAAACCGGCAGTTAAGAATGCATCAACAAAAGCTGCTGCTAAAAAAAATGCTAAATTAACTGCGAAAAAGAAAACTGTGAAAAGTAAACCGAAAAGAAGCAGAAAATAAAAATCAGTTATAGAACGGGAGATATTAAGTCTCCCGTTTTTGTTTGATAAAAAAGTTTAAGAAAAAGTTTCTCAAGTTATTTTGCTGCATTATAGGTTGTGTTCTAAACGAAGAGTAGAACAATTAATTTCAGTATTTTATTTGATGTAAAGCTGCTTCGACCCTCCCGCAACCGGATTCTGTCTTAATAAGATCGATCGGCTTTTCCCATGCAGGGTAAAAACAGGATTATGAAGCTACTATAAAACAAAGATGCCCAATACAAAATGGAAAATCAACCCAAATTATGCAATAGGATTCGAAACTTGTGAGGGTGTCTAAAAAGTAATCTTTTTTAAGAAATAAGACACGAACCCCGATAAAAAACATCGGGACACGCCCCGATAAAAGGCATCGGGA
>DYLN01000099.1 GCA_020722085.1 Melioribacter roseus | reverse complement strand
TGAAGTAGACGAGTTAGAAGTCGTTGTGCAAAATATAATTTCCTAATGCATAATTCGGTTTAAGTATTCTCCGTGTCTAATATATTCGGCTTCGTTGTTGTGTTCTATTCCAACGCAAAAAATTTTCCCTCTATTACCCATGAAACCTTTTTCTTTTATTCGGTGCTTTTCTGCATTCATCAGAGCAGCAATACTCATTTTCAATTTTGCATTCGTGACATGTTAAAATAAATTTGTCGCAATCCTGGTTATGGCAATTGATGTAGTATGAAGTCGGCTTACCGCAGAAATAGCATTTGCCGATGTGTTTAATTTCCTCTTTTGTATTTGGTGTAACTATTCGTCTTTCATCAAAAACAAAAACGCTTCCTTCCCAGTATTTATCGGGATGCTGATTTATATAATTCCATATTCCGCCATCTAGCTGGTATACGTCTTTAAATCCTTTTTCCACAAGATAAGCAGAAGCTTTCTCGCACCTGATTCCGCCGGTGCAGTAAGTAACAACTGTTTTGTCTTTGTATTTTTCTAGTTCTTCCACAACTTTTTGCCAGTCGCGGAATGTTTCCATAGGCGGGGTGATGGCATTTTTAAATTTTCCGATCATACTTTCGTAATAATTTCTTGCATCAACAATCACAAAGTCTTTCCCGCCTTCATAAAAACTGTTCAATTCTTCCGGCTTTAAACGCTTTGCTGTTTTTGATAAATCAACTTCGCCGAAGCTTGCGTTTACAATTTCTTTTTTCACTCTTACATGAATTTTAAGAAAAGCATGCCGATGGTATTCATCTTCTTTAAACCAAATATCGCTGAATTGAGGATATTTTCTTATTTCATTTTTGTACTTTTCAATATTTTCTTTAGTCCCAGAAACAGTGCCGTTAATTCCTTCCGAAGAAATCCATACTCTGCCGAGTATATCATTTTTCATGCAAAATGCTAAATGTTCACTCTGAAATTTTTCCGGCTCGCTGAAATCACAGTACTTGTAAAACAGCAAAACCCTGTATTTGTTTTCGATTTGATTCATTTCATTTATATTAAAATTACATTCGGGGTCAAAAGATAAGAAATCTTATTTTCACATAAAATCGATACAATAACTAAATATAGCCTCTTTAATTTCCTACTTAATTTGATTTTTGGTTGCTATATTGCACTTCAAAAACAAATAATGTTGGAAAAGAAAATCAAAAAATGACAGAGCCAATAATAAGTGTCGGAATACTTACTGGTGATAAGGTAAATTTTGATCTTTACGGTGAATTTAGTTCACCGATATATCCCAAAAAGCTAAGCGGAAAACTAAACGCGGTAATTCGTGAGGGAAAAATTATTTTGATCAAGGATGGAATTGAACTTTGTTCCGATGAAAAAATAGTTATAACCCCCGCCGATTTTGAAACCGACTCTTTTTTACTGCACGATGTTAAAATCGGAAAGAGCTTTCATTGGGAGAAAATTGAAGATCAAAGATTCAGAGGCAGTCTTAGACTTATAATTGAAGAAGGGAAAGTTACTGCAGTAAACATAATTCCGCTCGAAGAGTATTTAACAAGTGTTATTTCTTCCGAGATGAGTGCGGGCAGTTCACTGGAGTTGTTAAAAGCACATGCTGTTGTTTCGAGAGGATGGCTGATTGCACAGCTTGATAAGAAAAAAGAACAAACCGCTTCTGCCCGTGAGCATGTATTCATAAAAAATGAAAATGAACTAGTTAAATGGTACGACCGTACCGAACATTCTCTTTACGATTTTTGTTCGGATGATCATTGCCAGCGTTATCAAGGTGTAACAAGAATTATCAGTGATACTGTTTTTGCTGCTGTTGAGGAAACACGCGGAATGGTCTTGACTTACAATGGGAAAGTATGCGATACACGCTTTTCCAAATGCTGCGGAGGAATTACAGAATCATTCGAGAACGTATGGGCTCCGGTAAACTATCCTTATCTTTCTTCTGTGATTGACTATAAATTTGAGCCCGGTGGTTATTTTGTGGATTTAACAAAAGAAAGCTATGCAGTTAAATGGATCAAAGGTGCACCGCATGCATTTTGCAACACTGAAGATCCGAAAATACTTTCTCAAATTTTAGTCGACTACGATCAAACGACAAAAGATTTTTACCGCTGGAAGGTTGAGTACAAACAGGATGAAATTTCCGAAATAATTTTTAAAAGAAGCGGAATAGATTTCGGGAACATTGTTGATTTGATTCCGCTTGAACGCGGTTACTCGGGGAGAATATCTAAATTAAAAATTGTCGGGACAAAAAAAGAATTTAAAGTTGGCAAGGAGCTGGAAATCAGGAAATGGCTTTCCAACTCGCACTTATACAGCTCTGCGTTTGTAGTAACAAAAGGGAAGCTTCAAAAAGGAATTCCGCAAAAATTTACTCTGGAAGGTGCGGGGTGGGGGCACGGAGTTGGTTTATGCCAGATAGGTGCAGCAGTGATGGGAGAAATGGGCTATTCTTTCGATGAAATTCTTTCTCATTATTTTAAAAGATCAAGATTGGAAAAAATCTATTGATGAAGATTCTTATCACATGCCTTTCCAAAAGCTGGGGCGGCATGGAAATGCAGTCCGTTCTTACTGCCGAGATTCTTAATCAAAATAAAATTGAAACAGAAATTCTTTGTTACAAAAATTCCAGAATTCAGAAGTTTGCCGAATCGAAAAAAATTGGAGTTAATTTAATTAGTGCTTCCTCCTATTTTAATTTAGTTCAGATATTCAAAATCATCTCATTGCTGAAAAGAAAAAATTTTGATTTGATTCATGCCCAGGCATCAAAAGATTTGTGGCTGCTTGTACCTGCATTAAAATTTTTCTCAAACGGAATCCCTTTATTATTGACAAAGCATGTCGGTTCATTTATCGTTAAAAAAGATTTTCTTCACAAATGGATTTATTCGCGAGTTTCCGGTGCGATAGCAATAAGCGGAGTGATAAAGAGAAATTTAATCGCAACTACCCCGTTGAGTGAAGATAAAGTGCTTCTTGTTCATAACGGAATTGATACAGAAAAATTTAAACCGGATAATTCAACAAGAGAAAAAATCCGTGATGAATTTAATATCAAAGATAAATTGGTGATAGGCATGTCAGCGAGATTCACTCCGGGCAAAGGACACGAAGAATTTTTGCAAGCAGCCAATCTCCTGTGCAGTAAATATGAAAATTTAATTTTTATGATTGCCGGGGGACCGAGCTATGGAGAAAATGAGTATGCTGATAAAATATATAAACTTGCCGAACAATCCCGATTGAAAAACAAAGTAATCTTTACCGGTTACAGAGATGATATGCCGGATGTTTACCGTTCGATGGATATATTTGTTTTCCCTTCACACGCCGAAGCTTTTGGTTTGGCACTTGCCGAAGCAATGAGTTCACAACTCCCCTCAGTTTGCTCGGCTTCGGACGGCGTTTTAGATATTGCAATTGACGGGAAAACTTCATATTTGTTTGAAAAACAAAATGCGGACGACCTAGCTCGTAAAATCGAAATGTTAATTCAATCGGAAGAAAAAAGAATTGAATTTGGAAAAGAAGCCCGGAAACGCGCAGTTGAGATGTTTGATATCAAAGTGTTCGCAGAAAAACTAATTAATATTTACAGAAGTCTTAGATAACCGGATGCCTTCACAGACTTCTTGTAACCGAAAATTATGTAGTTTTTTTCCTGACTGATGATTTGCCGCACTCCGGCAAGATTATTCACAACCGTTCGGGTAAGTTTACTATCCTGGGATGTAAAGTATACAATTGGTAAATCGGGATAGTTGTTAGTACTGTCAAGGACTTTAAAGTTGACTGTGTTTTCTTTCATTGATATTGGTTTAAATGTTTTGCCTTGAACCCAGCCGGATGTCCAGCCGCGTGTATACCAAGCAAGCTGTGGATTGAGTGAATCCGAGATATTATGCTCGTGGTATAAATATACAAACGATTTTGTCTGCATCCGCTTAATACATCAGCGGCAGTCTTGGCTCCAAAAATATTCCCGGGCGGAAAAAGCGCATTCAATAATAAAGTTCTTGCGACGAGAACAATCAGAAACAGATATGAAAGCTTTATGAATGAATACTTTAAGATTTTGCTGATGAATTCCCTTTTCCCCAATATCGTTATGATTAATAGTATCAATATCAACAACAGATAAAAAGCTCCCTTCAAATTTATTTCTGCGGAGCTTAAAATCAGCTTTATGTTCTGTCTTAATTCGAAACTTATTGACCAAATGAATGAGAGCACCAGCAGTGAAAAAATGATCCATCTTATACGATCGTTCTTTATTGATTCATTCAATTTTTTGTAGTATAAGCCCGAAAGGATCAATGCCGGTGGAATCATATACACGACATAGTGAGGCAGTTTAGTTACTGCGATTGTGAATATTATCAACAGACCGCCGAACCAAACTAATATGATCCTCAAAAAAAAATCATTCTGATCGTCCGTGAACTTCTTGAATCTTTTAAACCTGAAAATAAAGATTACTAAAACTGCCAGCGATAGAATAAAGAAAGGATTCGAAACAATTAACTGGTTGAAATAATAAACTGCTCCAAGCTGTTGTATGTTGCTTTCAACTGCCGAATATAGATGAGGAACAGTAAACGATCTTAAGAATTCCCATCCGTGATGGCTGATCATGTAAATGTGCCATGGCAGAGCAATAATAACAGATAATGCCGATGCTGAGAGCAGCCAAATTTTGTTTTTAAGTTTATTTTTTTCGAAGAGATAAATTCCTACAAAGATTAACGGAAGGAAAGAAATTAATATTTTGGTCATCAATGCGGCGGCAAAAGATACGGCGAAAACCGCTGAGCAGATTAAAAATTGAGATTGTTTTTCACTATCGTTGATTTTGATCAATGACCATAGGCTTATGATGAAAAAGGATGTCAGTGGAACATCTGTCATTGCCTGGCGCGAATACGTGTTCCATGCCAATGTACCCGCCAAAGCAAATATCACGAGGTAGGAAAATTTCTTCTCAAACAGTCTTTTAACTATCGAGAACAGAAAGATCATTGCCGCAGTCGAGCATATAATTGAGTACAGTCTTATTGCCAGCAAGCTTTCTCCGAAAAAAGAGATCGAAGCTGCAATAGCCCAGACAGTTAGAGGCGGATAAGTTGCAGAATAAAGCCCGCCGATTGAATGATTGCTCTGGTCAATTATTTCATGGTACTGTAAAACTGCTTTTGCCCGCATTGCATAGAGACCCTCGTCCCACGGCTGCATTTCGCCGCTGTTTATCCTGATAAAAAGGATAAGAATGAAAAAAAGCAGAAGAGCAAGTAGTTTGCTGTCAATTTTCTTGCTCATTTGATCACTTATTATCAAATTCAGGTTCGAAGTATGTTTTAGACGTTGCAATTTACGTAAAAACTTCATATTTATTTGAAAAGTAAAAACAGCCAACTTGGCTAATAAAATCGAAATGTTAATTTAATACTTACGAAAAAATTTATGACTTTTCTTAATCCTGCAATATTATTTGGACTGATTGCGGCAGCAATACCTGTTTTAATTCATCTCCTTAATCTAAAAAAACTTAAAAGGGTGGAGTTTTCGACACTCTCTTTCTTAAAAGAACTTCAGAAAACGAAGATAAAAAGAATAAAGCTGAAGCAATGGATTTTACTTGCTCTTAGAATATTGATTATACTTCTTCTTGTAACAGCTTTTGCAAGACCCACCGTCAAAAATATTTCTATTGGGGGTTCATCTTCAGCGGCTAAAACTACTGCAGTAATAATTATTGATAATTCATTCAGCATGTCGCTTATATCCGAAAGAGGTTCCTATTTTAATATGGCAAAAGCGGCGGCAAAATCTTTGCTTAACAATTTTCAGGAAGGCGACGAGGCTGCTTTAATTTTAACTTCCGATTTAAGCGGCGATGAAATCAAACCATCGACAAACCTTTCTTTAATCCAGAAGCAAATCGATGATGCCTCAATATCCGATTTCAGCGGAATGTTAAATGATGCATTGATAAAAGCCGCGAAAATTTTAAGCGAATCAAAAAACTTCAACAAAGAAATTTATATTTTCAGCGATCTGCAGAAAACAGGGGTTTACACTTCGAAAAATGAATTGTTCGACCTCTCCAAAATTTTCGATTTGAGAACTAGACTTTACTATTTCGATTTTACAAAAAAAAATTTCACAAATTTAGCCGTGGCTGATTTTACAGTAGACAATCAAATATTTGAAAAGGGGAGTACAATTAGTTTTACCTCTGCAGTTACGAATTATTCTCTGCAAACGGTTAACAATACAATTGCTTCACTTTACTTAAACGGGAAAAGAAGAGCGCAGCAGGCGGTAAATCTGAATGCGGGCGAAACACAAAAAATTACTTTTGAAACTACACTTGAACAGACGGGCTTAGTGGAAGCCGAAGTTCAATTGGAAGATGACGATATCTTAAATGATAACAAAAGGTTTACTGCAATATTTGTCCCCGAAAAAATAAATGTTCTGATACTTGCACAGAACCAAGAAGATTCAAGATTTATTAGACTTGCATTAAGCGGTGTCGAAAATGTTTCCGTTACTGAGAAAAATAGCTCACAATCAAATAGTTTAGATTACTTAAAATATGATGTTGTTTTTATAATTGGTACGGAAGGAATTGCTGATATTGAAAAAATTAATTCATTTATTCAAAACGGCGGAGGAGTTGTAATTTTTCCATCTGCTCAAAATTCACTCGAGAGTTATAAATCGTTTTGTGAAAGACTAAATATTGGTTTGCCGCTGACAGCAGCCGGAAATTTAAACTCATATAACAATTCTACTTCGTTTGACAGAATCAATTTTGAACATCCTCTTTTCAGCGGACTTTTTCAGGAAAGCCGGAAAAGACAAATAAATTCGCCGGAGATTTATTATTATTTCAAAATAGATCCGCAAGGGAAAGGGAATACAATTATTTCTTTGATTGATAATTCTGCATTTTTAAGTGAATATAAATTTTTCAACGGAAAAATAGTTCTGTTTAACTGTGCGCCTGCGCTGGGCTGGACTAACTTTCCGTTAAAATCAATATTTCCGCCGTTAATAAATAAGATTGTTTTTTATCTGAGCTCAAAAACAAAAGCTCAAAGTCAGGTAATTGCTGGACAACCGATTGCTGTAGATATTAGAGGCAATATCCTTCCGCAAATTAAAGTTGTTAAACCGAATAGCCCGGAAGAAATAATAAACATGGATTCTCTGAGAAATAAAAATTTTATCAACTACCGTAAAACAGATACAGATGGCATTTACAAGTTTTATTCCGGCAGCAAGCTCTTGGATTTTGCTGCCGTTAACTTTGATCCGCGTGAGTCAATAAATAAATATTTGACTAATTCCGAATTTGAAGATTATCTTAAAGAAATTAAATTTAGCGGCAGAGTTTTTAATCTCTCTATTGATGGAGATTTTTCGAAATCAATTTATCAATCAAGATTTGGTTCGGAGTTGTGGAAATATTTTATAATAGCAGCATTGGTAGCAGCATTGACGGAAATGCTTGTTTCTAAAAGTTCAAAGAAAGACATGGCGGAGGTCGGGTAAAGAAAGAATTGATGTTAGAAATTATTAAACCGGAGACAGAAAAGGCAATCCTAGTTTCGCTTTCCTCAAAAGCAGACAGAGAAATTACCGAAGAACATCTGGACGAGCTTGAGCTTCTTGCTTCTACTGCCGGCGCCCGTACTGTTTTTAAAGTTATTCAGGAAAAAAATAAAATTGATCCCGCCTATTTTATCGGGAAAGGAAAAGCAGAAGAAGTTGCCGAACTGGCGAAGCAAAACAATATTAATCTCATAATTTTTGACGATGATCTGAATCCTACACAGCTCAGAAATCTTGAGCGGCTTTTTGAGAGAAAAATAATAGACCGCTCGGGACTAATACTTGATATTTTTGCTTCGCATGCACGGACTAAAGAAGCTAAAATTCAGGTTGAACTTGCTCAACTGCAATATATGCTGCCCCGTTTAACACGTGCGTGGACCCACCTATCCAAACAATACGGAGGCATCGGCACTAAAGGTCCTGGCGAAACACAGATTGAAACCGACAGAAGAATAATACGCACAAGAATAGGGCGCTTAAAAGAAACTTTAAAAAGAATAGAATCTCAGCACGTTACAAAAACAGCCGGAAGAAGAAATTTTATTAACGCAACACTTGTAGGTTACACAAACGCCGGCAAGTCAACCCTCTTAAATAAATTGACCAATGCTGGTGTTCTTGCCGAAGACAAATTATTCGCCACACTTGATTCTACCACAAGAAGTTTAGAGCTGGGAAAAAACAAAAGAATTCTTGTCAGCGATACGGTTGGTTTCATTAGAAAACTGCCGCCGCATCTTGTTGCTTCATTCAAGACAACACTAAATGTTGTCAGAGAAGCGGATATCATTTTGCATGTAATCGATATTACACATGATTTCTTTGAAGATCATATAAAAATTGTGGACGATACCTTAAAAGAACTTGGGATCGGGAAGAAAATCCAGATAAAAATTTTTAACAAAGTCGATATACTATCGGACAAAAACCGCCTCGATTATGCCGCCGGAAAATTCAAAGAGGGTTTGTTTATTTCCGCAGAAAGAGGAATCGGCATTGTTAAGCTGAAAGAAAAATTGCTGTCGATTTACGAAAGCAATTTTATCGAGCATAAAGTGACCTTAAAATTAAACCAATCAAAAATAATTTCCCAAATCTATGGGCTTGCGGAAATACTCGAAGCCGTTTATGAAGAGGATAAGATTAAGATTCTTTACCGCGCAAGCTCCCCCGTGCATCATAAAATACTTGGATTAATAAAACAATAACAAGTAACACCGCAAGGGAAACGAAATTAGTAAAAAAACATAGCTATCCAAGATTTGGTAAGATTATTGTAAATGTACGATTATATTTTGGAGGTTGCTTTTTCGTGTCTGGGTAAACTTACTTCTCTATTTGAAACTAAAGCACTACACCCTTCCTTGATTTTATCTGAAATTTTCGATTATTTAGCGGTGAACATTTGTTCACTATTGAGAATTTTGCAAATGCCTTTGAATAATTTATTTATTGATTTCAATTCTTATTTTGCTTCTGTTGAGCAGCAGGTTAAGCCGGAACTTCGCAACAAACCGGTTGGGGTTGTGCCTGTAATGGCAGATACTACATGCTGCATTGCAGCAAGCTATGAAGCTAAAGCCTTCGGTGTGAAAACTGGTACAATGGTATCCGAGGCTAAAAAATTATGTCCAGGTATAAAACTCGTTGAAGCCAACCACGAAAGATATATCCGGTATCATAACAGACTTGTTGAAAAGGTTAATGAATGTCTTCCGGTCGATCAGGTCCTTTCAATTGATGAGATGGTTTGCAGTCTGATTGGCAAAGAACGTCAGCGGGAAAATGCTGTCGCAATAGCACTTCGTATAAAGAAAAAAATTAAAGAAGAAGTAGGTGAGTATCTCCGCTGTTCGATTGGAATCGCCCCGAATCGTTTTCTTGCAAAAATGGCTACAGAAATGCAAAAGCCGGATGGACTGGTAGTTATCGATAATGAAGACCTTCCGCAGTGTCTTTATAAACTTCAAATAAGAGATATTTACGGTGTTGGAAGGAAAATGGAAGCCCGTCTTCGCCGTTACGGAATTTATACCGTGGAGAATCTTTGCAATGCAGATAAAACTTTGCTCAGGCGTGTCTGGGGCGGAATCGAAGGGGAAAGAATGTACGAGCAGCTAAGAGGAAAAGTTATGTATAGACCTCCGACGCACCGTTCAACTGTGGGACATTCTCATGTGCTTCCTCCAAACTTAAAAAATAATGAAAGCGCGTATGCAGTGCTTAACAGATTGCTGCAAAAAGCTGCCATGCGGCTGCGCCACCTCGGTTACTATGCAAGGTCTCTCGGCGTAATTGTAAGATATAAAATTCCGTGGGAACCCGGAAATCCAAAGCAGATTAAGTGGAAAGATTATGCAACTTTCACTTATACGCAGAATACTGTTGAATTCATAAATGCGCTTGATGCTATGTGGGGAAGAAATCCTTTTTCTGCAGAGAGCCAAAACATTCCAACTGCGGTTGCTGTTGTTCTGTTTGATCTTCTGCATGAAGATTATATTACACTTCCCCTTTTCGGAAATTTTGAAAAGAATAAATCTCTTTACGCAGCAATTGACGGACTAAACAAGCGCTATGGTTATGCATCTGCTTATTTCGGGGGTTCGCATATAGCCCGCAACTCTGCGCCTATGAGAATTGCATTTACGCAAATTCCTAATCTTGAAATAGAAAATGATCTGTAAAAGAGTACTGATTACTAAGTTAAAACGATTATTTAGTGTATGGAGAATAAAAAATAATATATACAAATGAAAAATCAATAATTTGCGGGGAACCGTTGCAAAAATTTAAGGGAAGAGGAACAAATCAAAATCCGGCAAACCGGTTCGATAAAATTGAATACATAGCTGAACACTGCGAAAGCCCGGAAGAGGAAAGAAAGCTGGAGACAAAATATTTTAAGGATAACTCTAAAACAATTGTGGCGTTTAATGATAGTCCCGATATATATGGGAATGCAAGTATAAACGTATACCGCGGCTGCGAGCATGGCTGTGTTTATTGCTATGCGAGGCCAACGCACGAGTATTTAAGTTTATCGACGGGAATTGATTTCGAGACGAAAATTTTTGTTAAACATGATGCTCCTAAACTTCTCTATCAAACCTTGGCGTCAAAGAATTGGCAGCCGCAGGTTATTATGATGAGCGGAAACACAGATTGCTATCAGCCGGTCGAAAAAAAACTAAAATTGACCAGAGCATGCCTCGAAGTTTTGTCAGCGTTTCGCAATCCAGTTTGTATCGTAACGAAAAACAAACTTGTAACCAGAGACATAGATATACTGAGCAAAATGGCGGAGTTTAAAACTGTTTCAGTATTCCTTTCAATTACTTCGCTTGATAACAGACTAGCAAGCGTGATGGAACCGCGGACGTCAAAGCCGCATTTGAAGCTGGAAGCAATAAAAGAATTATCGGATGCTGGCATTCCAACTGGGATTATGGTAGCGCCGGTAATTCCCGGCTTAACCGATCATGAAATTCCTCGAATATTAAAGTATGCCTCCGCTGCAGGTGCAAAGCATGCCAGTTTTGTAATGCTTCGTTTGCCTTATGGTGTTAAAAATTTATTTCTAAATTGGCTTGATGAATATTTTCCGGGAAGAAAACAAAAAGTTGTAAATAAATTAAGAGAATTATACGGTAATAAACTGTACGATTCAACTTTTTACGTACGCGGGCGGGGAAAAGGTGCATACGCTGAAGAAGTTAGAAATATATTCAAAATATCATGCCGTAAATTTGGAATTAATAAAGAACGTCTCTCACTCTCAACCGCTCATTTCAAAAATCCTGAGGAGAAACAATTGGATTTATTCAGTATATAGACAAGCTTAAGTTAACTGCCAAATAAAAAATTCTTTGAAATAAGCCGCTAATTCCGCTAATAAATATAAACCGTCTTAAAAAGATAAAAATTTAAATAGAAAAAATTAGCGAAA
Source organism: Melioribacter roseus (assembly GCA_020722085.1). Classification (GTDB taxonomy): domain Bacteria; phylum Bacteroidota; class Ignavibacteria; order Ignavibacteriales; family Melioribacteraceae; genus Pyranulibacter. Next base: position 140 of record DYLN01000099.1, on the reverse strand, counting down.
TTCTGCTGAAGGGATTCTTACGGAAGCGGCTAAATTATGTCTTTAAAATATGCGGTCAATTTGACCATAAGAATTAATGAATTTTCTAAAAAGAGACAAATTTTTGACCTATAAGTTTTCTAAATCTATGAGCCAAATTT
>DYLN01000262.1 GCA_020722085.1 Melioribacter roseus | reverse complement strand
ATATCTGCGGCTGGTAATCTTTGTCCAGGTAGTCAATTTGCTTCAATCCCGCCTGGATATTTTTGTCATTCGCCTTTAGCTGTGGATTATTTTGGAAGGCAATGTTGACAAGCTCATTTAAATCATATTCTTTTGTTTGTGAAAAAACTTAACCGGTTAGAAGAACAACTGCAACTACGGCATTAATTATATTTTTCATTTCCCCTTAACCTTTTTTATTTCCGTTTAATAGTGAAGTTAAATTCTCTATCATCTTTTCATCATACTCAATTTTACAAAGCACTTCATTGTTTGAACCGAACACAATTACAGAAGGAGCGAAAAATGTTTCATACTTTATCTGCAATTCATTGCGCTCATAAGAATCAACAATCCAGTAATCATATTGTTACCATTATTCTTTACGAAATTCAGAATATCTATCAATTGAATCTTTTTCTGCATAGTATTTCTCTTAAAACAATGAGCCATAAATAAGTCCAGTTACTGTTGCCATTACAACTACAAGCGACACATAAACAACCGTCTTCTGCGTTCCGATTACACTTCTGATTACAAGCATATTTGGTAAAGACAAAGCCGGACCAGCAAGCAATAACGCAAGAGCCGGACCTTTTCCCATTCCACTGTTTATTAATCCTTGCAGAATCGGAATCTCTGTTAAAGTTGCGAAATACATAAATGCACTGGTTATTGATGCAAAGAAATTTGAGAATAAAGAATTCCCGCCGACAAGTGCAGCAATCCATTCGTTTGGAATAATTCCGCCGTTGCCATTTGTTGAGCTAAGTAAAAATCCGGCGACTAAAACTCCAGCGCCGAGCAGCGGCATAATTTGTTTTGTAAATTCCCAAGTTTCTCCAAGCCATTGATTTGGTTCATCATTTGAAAAGGTGAGTGCGATTGTAGTTGCAATTACTCCAACCACAAAAGGAATAGTTGGATAATCATAAAAGAATATTGCAGAGATAATCACAGCGAGTGTTCCAATCAAAACATACATCTTTTTTACTTTTATGATGTAAGCCATCGAAAGAGCAAAACCAACTCCAAACAAAGCGGTGATGAACCACTTGCTTGCAAACATAAAATACCAGAATCCTTCAGTTGTATCGGGCTTTCCCCAATTAACAAAAACAAGAATTGCAACGGGAATAAAAAAGTGAAGCGCTGTTTGCCAGAAAGGTCTTGCTTCTTCGACATCGGGCATCGCAAGCTGATTATCTTCTTTCTTCTTTTCGATAAATGAAAGCCATTATCAAACCGATGATGATGCTGAAAGAGACCGCACCGATAACTCTTGCTACGCCAAGTTCAATTCCAAGAACACGAGCAGTTAAAATTATTGCAAGGATGTTTATTGCTGGTCCTGAATAGAGAAATGCAATTGCGGGACCAAGTCCAGCTCCTCTTTTATGTATTGATGAAAAAAGTGGAAGCACTGTGCAAGAGCAAACAGCTAATATTGTTTCCGATACAGCAGCAACGAGATATGCTTTCCATTTTTTTGCTTTAGCACCAAAATATTTTATTATTGACTGCTGACTAATAAAAACTGCAATAACCCCGGCAATAAAAAACGCCGGCACAAGACAAAGCAGAACGTGTTCTTCTGCATACCATTTAGCAAGTGCAAATGCATCAAAGATTGCATTTTTAAAAGATTCATTTTCTATCGGCATATAATAAGCAAATAGAAAGAATCCGAGTATCCACAAAAACGATTTATATTGTTCTTTCCAGTTCAATTTATTTTCTTTT
>DYLN01000261.1 GCA_020722085.1 Melioribacter roseus | reverse complement strand
TTAATCATAGTTTTTGAAGTTGATAACGCTTAAGAATGTTCTTCGATTTTTTTATAGGTATTTGCCATCATAGTATAAATATTCTCCCGACATTGCCGATCAAAGGACCTCCGCTCTGAACGTGCCTTCATCTCCAAGCGTATTGCTCGATATTTTGGTGTCCCGATTGCATCAATAATGGATAATATCTCGGGTGGAGTCAATTCCATCGGGATATAAAATTCTTCTAAGCCAGATAATTCCATAGTTACTCCAATTTGCATATTTGGAGAAGAACGTCGATACCGTCCTTTTTTCTTATGGTAAAACGTTTCGGTTCCATTATTATGGGAAGGAACTTTTGCTTTTCGCCAATTAAACAAGCCTTTTTCATAAGATTGGGCTGTTTTCAATGCGAGATTGAGAACCCCTTTTACATTTTCGGGGATCTTAGAATCTTCCAAGAGCTGTTGCCAGTTACGTTTAATCCTTTCAAACGCCCGTTTGGGGTGACGAGGATGAGGATCCCGCACTGCTGCAAAGAGTGGGTGTAGGAAATAATTTTCTAATGAGACATCACGATATCTTTCATATCGGGTCATAAGAATGTCTTGTACTTTCTGAGTTAAGTGAGTTAGTATTACGCGGAATTTTTGGCTGCATAAGATAAATGAGGAATCTTGCTGTTTATGATTAAACCATTGGATAAATTTGACCAAATTTTCATAAACGGGCATACTTGGTAAATCAAACATCTCTTTCTTCTTCTGGTTGACTATTGCGAGGACCGCCGCCTTGGTTTCCGCTAAAAATAATTTTTCATTTTCGGCCAAGGGAGAATTCTCATTGCGGTTGCCTTTTTTAATGGTTTTCAACACAGACAGATTCCGGACATCGGAGCGAAGGTCTTTTAGAAGCGTGAGATCTTGTTCTCGTAATTCTGCTGTAGCATTTTTTAAAAAATGAACAATACAGAATTGTACAAGAACTGATGGGTAATATTGATTATACATGGCTTCAATGTTTTTCCCTTTATCGGAAACGAAACCAACAAATTCAATTTGATATTTTAATTCGATCCCGTGCACCAATTCGTATAGCATCTCGGCATCAGCATCGGTTAGATACGCAGCCCCTAATAATTCTCCATCCGGAACAGCCCGAACCGTATACAATCCGGGTTGCCCTTTCTGCATCTCGACTCCATCTATGGACACGCGTAGTTTCGACCCCGGAGGGTATTTCGCTGCAATCCGTTCATCTGCTGTAGAGCGAGATGCGGCTCGAAAAGAATTGATGCATTCATAATATTGATAATTAGTTATTGGAAGTGCTTTCATAATTTGCAGTTTTCCCTGATTTTGATTATATTTTAGGTCTATTATTTGTGCGAAGGTCGATTTTGAGACCTTTTTATTTGGAATCAGGTCGGGATGAAAAGCAACCTCATAGGGTTTGCCTTTTCCTTGATTATCAAATGGTTGATAATAACAATGCACCACCATTTCCATTTTTCCTTCAATTAGAAGCCTGCGGGGTCGACTATGATGGCGATACATGAATTTTTGACCCCGATCATCGAGAGTTCCTTCTGGAAAACTCACCCAGAGCACACCAGAGGCTTTCCGCTTTATATTAATTACGTGATCCATAATTATACATAATTATCCGGGAGATTTAAGTGTTGTGGAATCATTTACGGTGGAAAAATAACGTAAAACCATTTAAATGCAATATTTTATTTTGAAGTCGCATAATTCGTTAAAAATTTCAGACAAAAAAAGGG
>DYLN01000260.1 GCA_020722085.1 Melioribacter roseus | reverse complement strand
AGAGTGTAGAGTGCAGAATTAAGTGTTATCATGTTGAGCATTGGATAAAGGAAGATGTATCAGACTTTCTCTTTCTTCCGGGAAAATATTTTTACTTTTTATAGAAAAACGCACTGTTAAAAAGATTGCCAATGCCGCAAGTCCCAACGAAAGTCCGATCCAAATTCCGATTATTCCCATTTTAAAAACAAATCCTAATAACATTGCAATCGGTATAGCAATAATCCAGTAAGAAGTAAAACTCATTATAGTTGGAATTCGAACATCAAGCAATCCGCGAAGTATTCCAAGTCCAGTTGCCTGAGAGCCGTCAAAAATCTGAAACATCGCTGCGATAATTAATAATTGCGAAGCTAAGTCAATTACTCTAACATCGTTAATATAAAATTCCGGTAATATCTCTCTGAAAATAATAAATGATAATCCAAACATAAACATAATGGTGACAGCTAAACCAAGCGCGCTAAAACCCGCATAACGGATTTCAGTTTTGTTGTTTTTGCCTACAGCATTTCCCACACGAATTGCTCCGGCAGAAGATATTCCGAGAATTATCATATAAGTAACCGAAGCCAAATTAATTGCAATCTGATGTGCCGCAAGCTGAACTGTACCGAGCCAGCCAATCATAATTGCAGCAAACGAAAAGGCTCCAACTTCCATAAAAAATTGAAACCCGCTCGGCAGTCCAATACGGATAATTTTTGATATCAACTTTTTTTCTATCAAACCGAAATTGATTTTTGGTGAATACTCCGTAAATTTTTTTGAAGTGAATACATAAGCCATTAACGAAACCGCCATTATCGTTCTGGTTATGGTTGTTGCGATGCCGGCACCAAACAATCCAAGATGCGGAGCACCGAGGTTGCCGTAAATAAAAATCCAGTTTAAAAATGCATTTAAAACATTTGCCAGAATTGCAATAAGCATCGGTGGATTGGGGAAGGATAATCCTTCAAGAAACTGGCGGTAAGTTTGAAAAAGTAAAAAAGGAATTATAGATACAATCAATATTTGTAAATAAGATTGACTTTGTTTTACAACCTCAACCGGCTGATTCAAATAAGGAATTAACAGCGAGACAATGAACATCAGCACCATTAAAACTACAGCAAAAACAACGTTAACAGCCAATGAATTGTTTAGAGTTTTCCCGCATTGGTGCAATTTATCAGCTCCGGTTGACATTGCAACAAGAGGCGAAAGAGCCATCGACATTCCTATGCCAAGAACCAATATCAAAAAAAATAATCCGTTAACGAGTGAAGCAGCCGCGAGAGGAACTGCCCCTAATTTCCCGACCATCAAGCTGTCAACAACACCCATCATTATGTGTCCTACCTGTCCAAGCGAAATAGGAACCGATAATTTGATCGTTTCAGATAAATGTCTATGAAAAAGCTTCATTATTTTTTTAACCCAATATACTCAATAGAAAAATAAAAAAATCTATAAGAGGGAATGAATAAATGAATTAAAAAGAAAATAAAAAGCGTTAAAAAAAAATTTAGCAACCTCTTTTACCTCTACTGTATGCTCGCGCTCCTCCTATTAGGGAGACCAAATTATGTAATAGGTTTCGAAACTTATCCCGATGTCTTTAGTCACATAAATAAATCGATGATTTTATAAGAAAAAGCATTGCAGTTGACTTTAGTCAACTGATAAAGAGAAAAGGACAACATAATTGGCTTTAGCCACATAGAATAAATAAGAGTGCTTATAAGAAAAGGAAATAAACCTTTGTAACAAGAGGAAATTAGAGCA
>DYLN01000259.1 GCA_020722085.1 Melioribacter roseus | reverse complement strand
ATTTTATAATTTTCAAACATTGGAAATTGAATCATTGAAAATTTATTGTAAATTGAGAATTGGTAATTGAAAATTACTTTTATGGATCTTCCTCTTGATGCTTTAAAATCTTTAATTTTAGGAACCGGTCTTGTCAACGAGAAAGATTTTGATAATATTGTCAAAGAAGCCCAAAGAACAGAGAAAGATGTGGTTGATATTTTAGTTTCCCGTAACTTTATTACTCGTGATTACTACGCCGAAATGCTAGCGCAGTATTTTAAAGTTCCCAGAATTAAATTGATTGGTGAAAAAATTCCTAAAGAGGTTCTGAATTTAATTCCCGAAGAAATTGCTCGTACGAGAAACGCCGTTGTTTTTGCCAAAGAAGACAATACTATTAAAGTGGCTCTTCTTGATCCAGTTAATCTCGAAGCCTTAGAATTTTTGGAAAAATATACTGGTTATTTTGTGAAACCTTACTTGGCCTTAGAGGAAGATTTAAATTCTGTTTTTGCCCAATATGGTCAGGCAGTTTCAAGCGATTTTCAGAAAACGATTCAAGAAAGTATCCAGGCCTCTTTGAAATTAAAAGAAGTAGAGGCAGAAAAAGCCGCCACCGAATTTCCCATTGTTTCTTTAACTGATAATTTAATTTCTTACGCTGCTTCTTTACGAAGCACTGATATTCATATTGAACCATTAGCCGATGAAGTTTTGGTGCGTTTTCGTATTGATGGAGTTTTGCGGGAAATTGTCAGATTAGCCAAAGAAATTCATCCTGCTATTGTCGCCCGTATTAAAATTTTATCTGATTTACAAATTGATGAACATAACAAACCTCAAGATGGACGCTTGAAATATAAATATGCTAATAGCGTCTTTGATATTCGTATCGCCATTATGCCGACTATGTATGGAGAAAAAGTGGAAATGCGTCTTTTAACTAGTTCTACCAAGCCTATGAGTTTTCAGGAATTAGGTATGCTTAATGATACTATTCAAGTAGTAGAAAATAATATTACCAAAGCCAATGGTATGATTTTAATTACCGGACCAACGGGTAGTGGTAAAACTACTACTTTGTATGCCATGCTCAATAAATTAAACCGACCAGATGTCAATATTGTAACTATTGAAGATCCTATTGAATACGAGTTAAAATATGTTAATCAAACTCAGGTGAATCCTAAGGCTGGCATTGACTTTGCCAATGCCTTAAGGGCCTTTTTACGTCAAGACCCTAATATTATTATGGTGGGAGAAATTCGTGATAATGAAACAGCGGAAATTGCGGTTCACGCCGCTTTAACCGGTCATTTGGTTTTATCCACCTTGCATACTAACGATGCTCCGACTGCTATTCCTCGTTTAATTGATATGGGTATTCCTCCTTTTCTTTTGTCTTCAACTTTAAACCTGGTAATTGCCCAGAGATTGGTAAGAAAAATTTGTCCAGAGTGTATTGAAAGTTATGTCCCGCCAGAAAGCGTTTATCAGTCCATTAATAGTCAATTAAAACTTATTAAAGGTGAGTTTGCCGAACCTTTTCGACCAAAATTACTTTATCGCGGTAAAGGCTGTCCTTCTTGTAATTTTACTGGCTATCGTGGTCGTTTAGCTATTTATGAAAGTTTTGATGTTAATGAAGAAGTGAGGGCTTATATTCAAAAATCAGATTTTTCTTTAGATGGTTTAAAAAAGATCGCTTTTTCTCAAGGCAGCAAAACTATGTTTGAAGATGGTTTAGATAAGGCCGAATTAGGTCAAACCACCATCGAAGAAGTAATGAGAGTCATTAAAGAGTAA
>DYLN01000098.1 GCA_020722085.1 Melioribacter roseus | reverse complement strand
CCTTGAAATATTTCTCACTTGTCCCGACAAATATGTCGGGGCTTGTCCCGACAAAGTCGGGGTTTGATTTTCATCTCTGAGATAATATCCGGAATCAAAAAAAAGAAAAATGAACGACCGGGATTCAAGCAGGTAGCGGTATTCGAGATTCGACCAAAAAATTCTGTTGCCCTGAAATTGTTTTTCTCTGTAACCGCGGAGTGTATTTACACCTCCCAATAAATAAAGATCGCTGATTTCAAAATCATTTCCTTTTAGTTCGCGTGCATGCAAGCCCAGCGCAACAACCTGCTTATTAAACAACTCGTGAAAAACATGCATATCTAATTCTATCCGTTGATAATTGACTTCGGTTTTAGTATCGGAAGTAATATAATTTGCTGGTCCATTAATTTTTTTTATGCTTGATTTGAAATTACTGATGAAAAGAATTCCTTTTGTAGGCGAGTATAAATCGCTGCGCGTATCGATTTTTAAACTCACTCCGGTAACGAGCGATGAAGAGTTAAACACCGTAAAAGTTTTTAGTTTTCTTTCGGTTGGGATTGTAGATAAACTCGATAGAAGCAGCGATGCAGATATTTCATCGGTAGCTAAAAATTCCAGTTTCGCATCAAGACTTCTTTGTACATAAGTTGAATCCTGTTTCCGTTGAAACAAACCCAGTTCAAGATTAAAAGGATAATTTAGAAGCCAGGGTTCCAGATAATGGAGTTCAAGTTCCTGCGAGGAAGGATTTTCCTGCTGCCATCTAATTGAAGCACCCCGTCCGGTTCCGAATAAATTTCTCAGACCGATATTTACAAATCCAGTAAAGTAGCCTCTTTCGTTTGCAGTGCTTGAAGGTACATAGCCAACAATCCCATCGAAGTTATTTGTCTGCCGTTCTTTTATTTTTATCGAAAGAATGCCTTCGTTACGGGAATTAAAATAGAAAGATGGTTTTTCGACAAACTCGAAAAAATTTAGTTTGTTTAACCTTGCCGGTATATCATCAATTATTTTCTGCGAGTAAATTTCTCCCTCTCGAATGCCGGCGGCTTTAAGTATCACATCATCGTTTGTTTTTGTATTTCCAGAAATTTCGATGTAATCTATTTTTGCTTTTAACTCTTTGTCAACATTCAGCCAAAGATCTACAAAATGTTTATTCAAGAGTGTATCAAAAGAAAAATAGGTGGAGACTAAATTAATTTTGGCAAACGGATAGCCGTTATTTTCAAGGAAGTCAAGAATTCTATTGAATGTATAATCAAGATTCTGCCGGGAAAATATTCTGTTTTTTCCAAATGAGCCGGTGGATAATTCATCGAGATAATCTTTAATTACAAGAGAATCCTCTTTGCCGGAAGTATAATGCAGGCTGCGAATGTAAGTGGGGGTTCCTTCATCAATATTAATAATTAAATTACCGGAAAGCGAATCATGCTTTTCAATTCTGCATTCCTTAAAAATAAAATTGTAATATCCTTCAAGAGATAACTGGTACGAAATGTTTTTCTTTACAGTATCAATCAAGCCGTCATAAATTTTCGTGCCGGAAGAAACTCCGCTCCAGTTTATATACCGGCTTTCGGAAAAGTTTTCCGCTCCTTTTATTTCAACAGATTGAATTACTGGAACCGCATTTGGGTTTTGTGCAAAAACAGTAATAGAAATAAAAAAGAAAATTTTATGAAATATAATTCGGTGAGTCATCAATTATTTTCATTTTTTTGCCGATCGGCTGAATTTGAATCCCGTTAATATATTTTCTGTATTCGTCTTCGGTGACATTGCAAGTTTCGAGTTTGGCTGCATTTGCTGCGCCGAGTGCTGCAGCTATCTTAACAAATTCATCGAAAACGAGTGAATGATGTAATCCGAAAATAATGCCTGCAACAAACGAATCTCCACTGCCGGTTGTATCTATTGTTTTCACTTTTGGAGGAGTAATTCTATAGTGATAATCAAACTTAGAGGCGTAAATTTCGTTTTGCCCATCGGTTAGAAATGCCATCTTGATTCCTTTGGCATAAAGATGTTTTAGAAAATCAATTTTATTTTCTTCGGCTGATAAATCAATATTCAAAGAATTTTGAAGTTCTGTGATGTTATTGTGAACAACAGTCGGTGAAGCTTCAATACATTTTTCCAAATGGCTGCCGTACGTATCCAAAATAGATATTTTGTCAAGTTCATTTGCAGTCTTAATTCCGTAAGCGAAAATATCATCTGCGTTGGGAGACGGAGAGCTTCCCGCAAAAACAACCATAGAACAATTCCGTATCATTTTTTCCATCTTTTGTCTGAATTCGACCGATTCGGTTTCCGTTATTAAATTATTCGGTGAAATAAAAGTTGTTATTCTCTCAGAAGCCTCTTCTAAAATTAAAGATGCTCTTCTTGTTTCGCTTTTAGTCTGAATAAAATTAAGATCAATTTTTTCTTCGGACAATATTTTACGCAGCAGTTTCCCATTTTCACCGCCTAAAAAAGTTAAAGCATGGTTGGGAACGGAAAGATAATTTAATTGCCGGCTTACATTAATTCCTTTACCGCCGGCTGTAAAAAATTCCCTGCCGGCTCTGTAAGTTTCGCCTAATTCAATGGAGTAAACGGTCAATCGATTTTCTAATAAAGGATTTAATGTGACTGTAAGTATCATCTCTCTTATTGTCTATATCCGGGCCAGCGACTGTAATCGGGATTAACAAGATAGTAGTCGCCGAAGCCTGTTCTGTCTACAAATACAAAATATCTGTTCTGATCGTAATATTCCCAGATTTCATAGGGTTTGGAATCCATTTCAAATGAGTGGCGTTCAACGTTGCTCGGCGGACCAAAAGTTACGTAAATCATTCCCATGTCGGTGCGCCATCCCTCTCCGATACCCTTAAAATTTTTATTTGCATAATCAATTCTTCTATAATACTCGTTCATGATGGGATTTTCATCGGAATTTTTATTCGGTTTTTTCGAATTCCAGAAAGCAATAAACTTATCGAGTTTCTCCTGGTAGGTTTTAGAATCTTTTATTTCGTCTACTTGAGAAGAAGAAGCAATGTAAGTCATCTGTTCAATTGCTTTGTCAAGATCAACGATTGTACTGGGCATGCCGAAAATTCTTGAGTAAATATCTTTCTTAACTGAAGCAACAACTTCTTTATCCGAATCCTGAAGATCTACTTCCACATTATATTTTCCGATAACAAAATTTTGATTCTTAATAGTATAGTAAATTGGATTGATACCTTGTTTAAGTGTCAGGTGATCAGTTTGATCAAAAATTTTATTATCGTCGTTTTCGATAAGAAGATAATTAACATAAACATCGCGGGGTTTGGAAGAATAGATTTCGTAAGACAACGAGAGGTCTTTACTTTTATTGGTTATTAACCTTCCGACATTAGGCACAATATTTTCGCTGTCCCCTTTCTTCAAAATCCCGGAGACGAATAAGATATCGCTAATGCTCAAAGAATCCTGCATTTCTCTAACTACAACAGGGATTGTCTTCTCGGCTGTTTTTTTTGAATCGGCGTCTTCGACATAACATTTCAAGACATAGTTGCCCGGACGTAAATCAAAGCTTTTGTAGCTGATGTTATAATTATTCGGTGAGTTCGTTTGAGAAAAAACGGAAGCGCTAACCTCCTCCTGCCAAAATTTTTCAAGAAGAATATTTGACTTATCTTCATCGTAAAAAGTTAATGTAACGGAATAGCCGCCACGGAATAACGAATCTTTTTTTACGAATTGAATGCTGCGGTATGGCATTTGCAGAAATACATCAAATTTGGTTTTATCCGGCTGCTGACTTTTATTTGAAGTATAGTCTAAATAGAAAGCCGGTTCGCTGCCGGCATTGGGGTTTCTTCTGGAAAGTTCAACCTGAGCAAACGATAGCGAACTTAACAACATCAGAATCAAAATTAACTTTTTCATCGAATTTATTCCTCTTTAACCTTTAACTTGCCAAATAAATCATACTCATTGCAATCGTAAATTTCAACACAATAAAAGTTACCTACAACAATTGAGGTATTCTCAATGTAACTTTTATGGTCATTCTTCCGGTTATTTCTCATTCCCAAACTCTGTTTGGGAACGAGAGACTTCACTGTTTCGTTTATTATAACTTCCCCGTCAACTTCCGGGGCATCTCTTTCAGTTCTTCCAATAAAGTTCTCATTTTCAATTCTATCAATAAGCACTTTCATTTTTTTGCCAATAAAGCTGCGGTTTTTCTTTAATGAAATTTCTTTTTGAATCTCCATTAGCGCTGCTTTTCGTTCTTCTTTAACTTCTGTCGGCACCGGATCATTCAGAATGAAACTTGGAGTGTTTTCCTCCACAGAATAACTAAATACACCAAAACGGTCAAACTCAAACTCTTTGACAAAATTGCACAATTCATCGAACTCGTTATCTTTTTCTGCGGGGTAACCTACAATAAAGGTTGTACGCAGCGTTAAGTTGGGAATTTTTTCTCTCAATTTGTAAAGAAGTTCTTTTGTTCTTCGTTTAGTTATCCCTCTGCGCATTGATTTCAAAACGGAATCAGAAATATGCTGAAGCGGAATATCGATGTATTTGCAGATTTTTTTGCTGCTGGCAATTACATCAATTAATTCTTCGGGGAAATGAGACGGGTAAGCATAAAGTAATCTGATCCATTCTATTCCGTTAATTTCTGAAAGGCGATTAAGAAGTTCTGCAATATTTCTTTTTCCGTAAATATCTTTCCCGTAATCGGTTGTATCCTGCCCTATAATAATTAATTCTTTTACACCTTTCAAAGCGAGCAATTGAGTTTCTTCAATCAGTTTTTCAATCGGTTTGGATTTATGGGTCCCTCGCATCAATGGAATTGCACAAAAAGAACAGGGATTGTCGCACCCTTCGGATATTTTTAAGTACGCATAATGTTTGGGTGTAGTTAATTCACGTTCGCCGAGCAGTTCTTCTTTTAAGTTTCCCCCGAATGCACTCAGTATCTCATCATACTTTTCCGTGCCGAAGAAAGAATCGACTTCCGGAATTTCTTTGCTAAGTTCGTTCATATAACGTTCCGATAAACAACCTGCAACAACAACTTTTTTTATTTTGCCTTTCTTTTTTAACTCAACGGCAGAAAGAATAGTATTTATTGATTCTTCTTTTGCTGCATCTATAAACCCGCATGTATTAATTACAACCGAATCGGCTTTATTAGGATCTTCAATCAGTTTGAATTTATTCAGCTTTAACTGACTCATCAGCCTTTCGGAATCGACTGTATTTTTTGAACAGCCAAGCGTAATTACACTTATTTTTTCTTTGTTTGGCATTAATAAATTACCCGGAATCCTTTTTTAATTGCAAAACAAAGATAGACAATTACAAAATGAAACGGAATGAGATGAAAATGAGTGTAGAGTGAAAAATGCAGTGTGTAGAATTAATTGATGTTTATTTGAAAGATTACAAGATTGCAAGATTACAAGATTGCAAGATTGCAAGATTACAAGATTACAAGATTTTAAGCTGTAAAAAGATTGCATCTTTCACTTTTTGGGCTTTATCAGAAAGTAGAAAGTTGAAAATTGAGAATTAAATATAAACCCAAATTTGTCATTAGAAAAACACTAATGACAACCGACAACTGTTACTTATACGCTGCTGTTTCTATATCTTTAATTGAGTTTATTTTCCGGGGCGGATTTAAATATTTGTCAAGAAATCGGTAAATCTTAATTCTGATTTCTCTTGCAGCTTTCGTATCCAGCCGATCAAATGAATGTCCGCCAGGCATATCTTTGAAAATTTCATACTCAAATTTTTTGTCGGCAGCTTTCAATGCTTGAATTAGATGCTCAACTTCAAGGAAATTTACGTCTTCATCATTTGTATTTGTGTGAATCAGAAGCGGTGTTTGAAGTTTTTCGGCGTTCCATACAGGCGATCTTCTTTTGTACTCGTTTACATTTTCATCGGCAGTTTTTCCAATGTGATAATCAGCAGAATATAAATCTCTGTATTCATCATCTTTGTAACCCATTCTTGCTATTAAGTCGCTTACAGGACAGCCGGCAAAAGCAACCTTATAATGATCAGGGTGATTGAAAATGTTCATCAAGGTGATTAATCCGCCGTGGCTCCAGCCAATTATTCCAATTCGATTCGGATCAACGATGCCGTAATTATCCAGCATATATTGTCTGCTTGCATCCACGTCTTCAATTTCAAGTCCGCCGTAATCAATCTTTTTATAGAAACTTTCACCGTAGCCTGTACTTCCTCTGTATTCTGCAGCGGCAACAATATACTGCTGGTAAATCAACTCACGAACAATATGAGTATAGTAAGTTGAAAAATCAGCGTGAACACCTCCATGCGGGAAAATGATAAGCGGGTATTTTCTTGAATAATCAATATTCCTTGGTATAAAAACGTACGACCAAAATTTAACAGGATTGCCAGCGCCCTGTCCTGTTGGATTTTTCTCTTTTGCAAGCGGCGGACCGGTCATAAATATTTTGTCAATAAAAGCAACATCGCCAACGCGCTGGAACCATAAAATATCGTCAATCGATTTTTGCAGTTCATCAAGTCTGTGGTTAAGTGTTTCATCGTTACTCTTTAATTCTTCGATATCTTTCTTTACACTGTCATTAATCTGTGCGTTTAATATACTCAATGGAAAACCCACTATTATCAAACATAAAAAAATTGATTTTTTCATAACACTGCCTCTTTATAAATTTAATCCAACTGAAGTTACAAAAGTCATATAACTTCTATTTGAAGAAAAAAAACATATAGAGATAAACAAACGGGGAACTGAACAGGAAAGAATCGAATCTGTCAAATATTCCGCCGTGTCCGGGCAGAATTGCCGATGAATCTTTAATATTAACATCGCGCTTTAACAGACTTTCTACCAAATCACCCATTTGACCGAATACCCCGACAATTATTCCTAAAATAAGAGCATCTTTTATTTCAATAAAATCGATCAACAGTTCTCTAAGCACAACCATTGTAATAAGAGAAAATATGAATCCGGCAATGGCGCCTTCCCAGCTTTTATGCGGACTGACTCTCGGAAATAATTTATGTTTGCCCAATGCAGTACCGAGAAAGAATGCCGCCGAATCACAAATCCAAATTGTAATTAAAACAGAAATAATTATATAGCCGCCGCGCTGATATAAAAATTCTGAATAGTTATAATATTCTCTAATAAGCACCAGAGTAGAGGAAAACAAGCCTATGTAAAAAATACCTAAAAGTGTAGAGCCCGCATTGTTGATTGCCGACTGCTTGTTTCTAAAAAGCTCTAAAGTTAAAACAAGCAGTGAAATAATAATGATTAATATTTTAAAATCGATAAACTGTGTATAAGCTTCGAAGAGGAGTAAAACAACCGATGCGTAACCGGCAGTAACACTGGTAAAATTATTTTTTAACCGTGTCATTCCCGAAAATTCATAAAAGGCAGCCAGACCAATACCTGAGGCAAAAAGCAAGAATAATATTTTTCCGTACCAGCAGATAAATAATATCAGCGGAATTCCTGTTATTGCTACAATTATTCGTGTTGCTGTATTGTTCTGACTCATTAACTGTTATCTTGTTCTTCGGGATTTTCGGAACTGTTGTTTATATCGTCAATTATTTGCAGAGCGGAATCTGCTTCTGTTTTTCTGACGAGAATTTTAATAATTGACAGATCGCCGACTGTGGGAAAGTTTTTATCGTTTTGAGAAAGAATAAGAGTTTCGATATCTGCACTTTCAAGATTTGACTTCAGCATGTCGGCTTCGTAAGATTTATCTGTACTGTAAACAACTATCCAATCTTCAGGGTGAACAAGATGACCTTCAAATTCCTCAACAGTAATCAGGTCTGAACCGCAGTCGGGACAAACTTTAATCCCCTCAACATATTCATATTCGCACTTAGGACAGATCATGATTTCCCCTTTCACTTTGCTGAATCTTTTTATAGTTCCTTTTCAAAAAATAAATAAACAAAACAAAGATAATTATAAGCATCGTGAAATTTATTACGTGTGATCCTATCTTATCAGTCAATTCAACTTTTGTATTAATAATTTCATCGTCACCGAAAATAAAATACGCGATCAAAGCAATTGAGTTATTTATAAAGTGAAGGAACATGGCGACAAAAATAGAATTTGATGTGTAGGCTGCAAAGCCGAAATAAATTCCCAATATTATTAACGAGAGCAAACCGTAAGGATTAAAATGGTAGAGACCGAAAAATATTCCGGTAATTACAGCAGCCCAAATCGGCTTAAATTTTTGTTCAAAACTTTTTTGTACAAAACCTCTAAAAAAAGTTTCCTCGCAGACTGCCGGGGTCACAGCAACAACAAATATTACAAATGAAGACTCAAAAAAAGAATGTGAAGAGAGCAAATTTCCGTAGGTCTTTTCAACCATTTCGTCAATCTTATCGAGAATTTCTTTTAAGTTACCGAAAAAATTATTTGCGTGAGCTAATTTTATGAAGAAATAATTCTGTACATAAATTAATTCCTGAAGAAGAGGAGTAATTATAATTAATCCCACAGCAAAGAGAAGCAGTTCCTTGATACTTGGCAGTTTCACACGTAATGCATCTGTAACATTCTGATAAATCATTCTTGCAAAAATTAGAGCCGGAAGAAGAATTAATAAAATCTGTCCTCCCATTGTTAGTAAACGTATTGCATTCACATCCGCATTTTCAAAATTGAAACCGAAAATTGCAATTGTGAGGAGTCCTCCCACAAATTGATAGAGCAGAAAAACAACCATTAGTCCGACAAATGCCGCTGTTACAGGCTGCATTGACGAAATTACTTTTAAACGGTTCTTATCTTCTTTAGAATTGTTTATCTCATTGTTCATGGCACGTGAAGATATAAAAAAGAAAAAATATTTCCTACTTATTCAAACCAACTGATTGCTTTGGCAGAGCAAGGCATGAACAAACGCGTGAAAGTTTTGAGTCATTCATAATTGAACATTGAGAATTGAGCATTGATTATTGTCAGTAGGACTTAGAGGTCAGTTTCCCTGCAAGTCCTTCGTAACCCGTCAGTTCAGCATCGATTGAACCGATGATGATTTTTGTTTTTACTTTTACCGGAATTTTCAAATTATCATCTGTGAGCCAGACTAATATACTTCCTTCACTTTTAAACAAGCCGCCGGCAGCCACTAACGGCTCAACAATTATACAATCAAATTCGCCTGCAGCAACAGAAACTCTTTCTTTCCCTCTAAAAACTACATCGAGCGGATATACTTTGTCCTTGTAAAAATTTTGCAGTTTAAATTTGTCGCCGGGTTTCATTTTCGAATAGTCGAGAGTTCTGGCAAGATAAAAAGCGGAAAGAATATCATTCACATACTGTGGAATTTCGTAAGAACCTTCGGATGTTTTTGCTATACCTTTACGCTGATCAAAAAATGCTGAGAAGTCACGCGAATAACCTCCTTCTCTAATGTGCTGTTCGAATCTCCACGGAAACAGCCCTTCAACATCAATATAAGTTGCATAACGGTCACGCACTTTGTAAAACGGATCAAAAGCAGAAACCGTATTTACTTGAAAAGTTATATTATAAACTTCTCTGCCCGCCAATCTCGAAATTCCAGAAACAGCCATTTCGGCAATGCCGGCAGTAACAAAACCATATTTGACATCGAATGTAAGTTTTTCTCCAACTTTAAAAGCATGGTTCTCAATTTTTCTTCCGAAAGATCTTTTTGAAAAACTGCTTTTTTGCGCTTCTGAAAAACTAGTAAATGCAATAAAGAACAGGATCAGCATAATTTTATTTTTCGAAAGCATGAATTTACAACAAGCCAAAGCTTTCAACTTTTTACCTGTCCCGCTCCGGCATGGATGTCGGAACAGGCTTGCAGGAAAGGCTGTAAACAAGATTCGATATATGTTTATCATAGATTTCGTAACAAACCCACTTATTTTTCCAAAATGTTTTTTATATCCGCAAATACTTTTTGAATATTAATACTGTTCATACAATTCAGACGTTCACATTGTTTGCGTGTACAGATCTTGCAATCGATTTCAGGGGTATAAATTAATTTTTTAGTTGTATAAGGGCCCCATCTTCTTGGTGAACACGATGGTATTTTAGGATAGAACCCAACAACCTTTTTACCCAAAGCGGCTGCGATATGAATAGGTCCGGTGGAATTAGCTATCACCAATTCCGATTTATTAATAACGGCTGTTAATTGTTCTAAGTTCATCTTACCTGCAGCATTTTTAGTTTTATCGTTTACAATTAATTGCTCACAAAGTTTTTGCTCTTTGTCACTTCCTGTAATTAAAATATTATATTTTAATTTATGTGCCAGCATCATAACTAACTCTTTAAATTTAGTAACCGGTAAATCAACAGCACTGCCGCCGCTTCCGGGGTGACAAATTATTATCTTTTCCTTTTCATCAACTGACAGTGATTTTAAAAGCTTATCTGCGTATTGTTCACTTTCTTTGGAAATATGTAAATAAAAAGAAACATTTTTTTCGCTGACATCTTCGTTTATTCCGATTGTCCTGAGCATCCGCATGTTATATTCAAGCTCATGTTTTTCTCCGGATTTTCTGTGTTCATAAATTCTTTTATTGAATAAAAACGAATACCATCGGTAGCCCGAACCAATTCGCATTTTAATTTTTGAGAAAAAAAGTATTAATGCAATGGTAAAAGAAGGTGAAGCAGCGATAGACGTGTCGTATTTATTCTTTAGCTGTCCGATGTTTTTTATCAGAGTAGACAACTGATTTTCATTTTCTGCTTTCAAAGTTATAATTTCATCCACAAACGGATTATTTGAAGCAAGACTTTTTGTGTATTCTCTCAACAGAATAGTAATGCGTGAATCGGGGAAGTGTTTTTTAATTATTTGAGCAAGCGGAAGAGTTAATACAACGTCGCCGATACGGTCTGTTCTAACAATTAAAATGTTACGGGGATTTGTCATTTTTGGGATACGAATAAATTATCCTTAATATAAAAACGCCAGGGTAAATCTACAGATTTCTTGATTCCTATTCTTGTAGTCGTAATAATTTTCTTAGAATGGATTTTATTATTATCGACAAGAAAAATTTCATCGCCTGTCAGATCCGTGCCGTTTTCTTTCCTTCTTATTCTTAGAGCTTGGCAGATTTTGCCGGGACCGTTTGTCAAATTCCTAAATTCGTTTTGAGTAAGATTACTTTTTCCGAAACGGTGTTTAGCCATTATTTCAACTCCTAAAATCGGTTCGACAGCTCTAATCAAAACTGCCTGCCCCTCATCTTTCTTACCGGTAACTACGTTACAGCAAAAATGCATTCCATAAGTGAAATACACATACAAAATTCCACCGTCATTAAACATAACTTCATTCCTTTTGGTTTTGCCGATAAATGTGTGGGCTGCTTCATCAAATGAGCCGTCGTAGGCTTCTACTTCAACAATTTTACCTGCTAAAAAATTTTTGCCGATTCGCCGGACAAAATATTTGCCTAATAAATCTCCCGCTACGTCCGATGTGTATCTCAAGTAAAATTCTTTAGGAAGTTTTTTATTAAAATCCAGATGAAGCATAAATAACTTTTCTTTTTTAAAGGTGAAATTAAAATATATATACTTCACAGAGCAAATTTTTCGGAAAGAGGCAAAAAGTAATTATTCAATTAACCCAAATTATGCAATAGGATTCGAAACTTGTGAGGTTGTCTAAAAAGTAATCTTTTTTAAGAAATGAGACACGAACCCCGATAAAAAACATCGGGACACGCATCGGGACAGGCATCTCGCCTCGCAAAGCGAAGCGGGCGGGATAAGCCCCGATAAAAAGCCCCGATTAAAAGCATCGGGACAGGCATCGGGACAAGTGCGTAAATCATAATATATCATTAACAACAAAATTAGTTCGTTCTATTTTTGGCTTTATTTGTCATTCTATCCCACTACTGTCCAAGATACGAATGAGTGAGTGACTGTAACTATATATAATAGAAA
>DYLN01000258.1 GCA_020722085.1 Melioribacter roseus | reverse complement strand
GGGCGTATTCCATGTGACCTTAATCTAAAAAATCAAAAAATAATTACACATGAAACCCCCATGATAGTGCACAAGCACAAACACGGATGAAAATTGAGTCGCGAATTTTGTATCTTTGATTTTATTTTAAAAAAAATCAAAGCAAATGGCAAAAAAAACAATTGAATACGAACAAGTCATCGAGAGAGGTTGTGGACTCGATGTACACCGTGATACTGTTGTAGCAACAGTAATGGGAAAGGGAATCCAAACAGAGACCCGCACTTTTGGCACAACAACAAGTTCTTTGAAAGAATTGGGCGAGTGGTTAGAACAATTAAAAGTAACCGACGGAGCGATGGAAAGTACTGGGATTTATTGGAAACCTGTGCTTCACGTGCTTCGAGAATATCCATTAAACCTACTTGTGGTCAATGCCAGACATATAAAGAATGTACCTGGCAGAAAGACAGATAAGGCAGATAGCCAATGGATATGCAAGTTGTTAATAAGTGGTTTACTAAAAGGTAGCTTCATTCCACCAGAGAATATACAAGCATTACGGGACTTACACCGCTACAAGAAAAAGCTGGTTGAAACAGTTGCGTCAGAGAAAAACAGGATAATCAGGGTTTTGGAAGATGCAAACATCAAACTTTCATCAGTTGTTTCGGACACATCAGGCGTTACCGCTACACACTTAATCAATGGTTTGATCGAAGGTCGTAAGGATTTAGAAA
Source organism: Melioribacter roseus (assembly GCA_020722085.1). Lineage (GTDB taxonomy): Bacteria > Bacteroidota > Ignavibacteria > Ignavibacteriales > Melioribacteraceae > Pyranulibacter. The sequence goes on along the minus strand of DYLN01000258.1, from coordinate 1,079 downwards.
AGCTTGTATCAGAGTGTTATCATAAAAAACTACAATCTAGCCCCAAACAAATAGTGGAAGCAATAAACGGCAGACTTACACCACACCTATTGTTCTTGCTCAAGTCCATGCAAAAGCATATTCAATCTGTTACGGATCAGATTGCGGAAATTGATGCTGAAATAGAGATTCACATCAAAGATTTTGAGAAAGAAATAGATCTTTTACAAACCATTCCCGGAGTTGGCAAAGAAGGGGCAATAGGTATAGTGGCAGAAATAGGGGTTGACATGGATGTTTTTCCTAGCGAGCATCATTTGGCATCGCATTCAGGCATGTGTCCCGGCAATAATGAGAGTGCCGGCAAAAAAAAAAGTTCAAGAACACGACAAGGGAATAAACATTTAAAAGCAACCTTAACAGAACTGGCATGGGGTGCCACTCGCACAAAAAAAAGTTTTTACAAAGCCAAATACGAGAGTTTGGTAGTACGCCGTGGTAAGAAACGGGCACTATTAGCTATAGGACATAAGATCCTTTGTGCATCTTACCACATCATAAAAAAGAAAGAACCATTTAAAGAACTCGGTTATGAATATTTAGCCGAACGAAAAAAGAAAAACAGACTCGAATATTTAAAACGAGAACTGAAAGAACATGGATATAAAATAGAAAAAGTAGCATAAAGAAAATACAAAGGTCGTTTTTTACTGGTGGTTAATCCCCGCTCATGAAACTGACATCAACAGATAAGCACAAACACATGTACTTCGAGTACGCGGATGAAATTTTAACTCCTTATCTGTTTTTCAATATGCTGATATTGTTTAATTTAATAATTATTTACGGATGAAAAAATCAATTATTTACTTTTTAGCCATTGTTAGTGTTTCTGTTGCTAAGGCTCAGGTTGCTATCAACACTACGAGCAATACTCCCAATGTAAGTGCAGGTTTAGATGTCGATTTTTCAAACAAAGGACTACTCATACCTCGTGTAGCCTTAACACAAACCACCTCTGCATCGCCCATCACTTCGCCTGCAACCAGCTTACTTGTGTATAACACAGCATCAGTAAGCGATGTAACCCCCGGCTATTA
>DYLN01000257.1 GCA_020722085.1 Melioribacter roseus | reverse complement strand
ATGAGTTTCCCGCAGACTGCTGCAGCTTCACCATCAAGTCTATCCATGGTACCTGCTGCTTCTAAGTAGTTTTGTCGTGCAAGTAAGTCTTGAAAAGAAGAATCAGGTGTTATAGGAGGTAACGTGTATTCTCTCGCAGGTTGAGCGTGAAGAAATTCCTGTATCGGAGTTTGATTGAGCATCTTAAGGACGATGCTATTGCGTAACTGAGCTTTCGGGTCTCCTTCTTGTCTTGATTGTTCATTAAGTAGAACAAGGCCTGTTGATGTTTCAAGGGCATCGAGCAGAGGCTCTTTCTATGTAGAGTGAAGAGTAAAAAAGCCCAGAAGTTACCCTGGGCTTTATATCCTTGGAAATTAATTATACTCTTTAAGTTTTTCTTCAATTTTACGCAAGAGCTCACCTAATACTATGTATACTTCAGGTGTTATATGTGTTCCTTTGATCATTTCATTAATATAATTATTGACGTCGGTATAATCGTTATGCTCTTCATCTCCGAATAATTTCACAACATTGGCCATAGCTTTTTTTATGAAAAATTTTGCTTCTTCGAGTCGACCTTGCTTAAAATATAACTCTGCTAACTTCCATCGATTAAAAACATGTTTGGGATAAAGATTGATAGATTTTAATAGCATGCGTTCTAAGTTTTCTTTATCTCCTATTTCTGCATAATACCATGAAGCAGCATATGTCAACATAGATTCCAATTCTTTATCGTCAGTTTCTAATGCTGTAAGCTTTTCATAGATTTCTTTATCATCCATTGCAGGGCCACAAAAATGATTAACTCCAGCTAAAACGAGTGTAGCTATTGGATTTTTTGGTTCGTATGCCAAAATTATATTCAATATCATTGTGCTTTTTACATGATCTGCAAAAGGAACTGATTGTTCTAAAAGTGCAAATCTCAATAAAAGTTCGATGTTATGAGGATTTTTTGCTAACTCTTTTTCTATCAAAGTCTCCATTATTGTCATTGTTTCTACGGAGCCATCTTTACTTAGTTCAATTATCTGTTCAATTATCGAATTCATTTTATATCCTTTAACAATTCCATCTAACTATATGAAAGGTATCTCTTCCCGTCCAACCAATATATCCATCGAAGCTTCTAATTAACCCATCAGCTCGTATGTTAATTTTGATGTCGACTTTATGTCCGTTAATAACTGTTCTAATTATATTGGTTCTGCCGGTTTTAAAGTTTCTTTCAAACATTCTTTCCATAATAGCAGTACATCTTTTTTAGGGATATTCGAACTATCATTTATAAGAATTTCCTTCAACAGTAACTTAATGTCCGTTGAATTAATTCTATTGCCAAATTCTCTTACAAAATAAATCATGGCGTTAAAAGCCTGTTCTTCCGTTAAAAATTTTGTCGAATTATTTTTTAAAACCAGTAGTATTGCATCTTGCCAATCTTCCCATGCCGCAGGATCTGCTGTTATCGTATCAGTGAATAACCCAGAGCTAATGTCGCTTAAAATTAATCCTATATCATCACTTTTATTCTTCAAATAATAATGTTCTAAAAATTTTTCCATGGCTTTCAATGCTTGGAGATCTATTATTTTCATCTTAAATTCCTTTATTATACCAATGGTCGTTTAAGCCCAGTTTTTGGATTATATTGTTTGGGGTGCAAGTTAAATCCTCCATTTCTAATTTTTCCATTCCTAACTTCAACCCAAATTTGTCTTCCGTCCTCTAAAATTTTAGCGTACCATAAAGATCCTATACTGACCCCTATGAACTAGACAGTTCAAATTAGGAGACATGCGATGTAGGC
>DYLN01000008.1 GCA_020722085.1 Melioribacter roseus | reverse complement strand
TTCAATTGTCAATCAGCAGCCCTCTCTTTTTTTCTTCTTAGCCGGCATATTTGTCATTGCAGGTATTTCCGGTTTCGGCATTTTAATTTCCGGCAAATTGTTTCCTTCTGTAGAACTGGTTTGAGGAGTTCCGCCGAAAAATTTGCTTACTTCTTTTATTTTATTAAATCTTGCTGAATCTTTCAAAGATGTATTCACTGCTAATTTTGGAAAAAGAATTTTATCTTTCCATGCTTTGAGTCCACCGCTTAAAATATAAACTCCCTTATATCCACTACTCTTTAAAATGAACCAAGCCTGTGCTGCAGAAAGATCATTCTCACCATATAAAATAATTTTTTGATTACGCAAAAGATTTGAGTTAAGCAAAGCTTGCATTTGAATATTGATGGATGAAGGAATATTATATTCGCTGAAAGATTTTCTATCGCGTAAATCTACGAGTGTAAAATCCGTACTGCCTTTGATTATCCAATCAGCTAAATCATATACAGAGACCAAATCTTTATCTTTTACTGTCGAAAGAGCGAGTTCCTTTACATTTACTTTTATGCTTGTTGAGTCTTGAGGATTACCAATAAAAAGAGCTGCAACACCAAAACCCAATGCAAACATACCAAGCTTTTTTGCAATGCTGAGCTGCGAAAAAAATTTCTTCATTTTGAGCCTCCTTTTTTAGCAGCCATTTTTTTCTCGCCCCATTCTGCTGCTGCAAAAGCACCTAATGCCATAACTACAACCAGAAACACTACGGCGCCGTAAGACATATTCAACCAGGCAGGCAAAGTTACTTTCCCCATGTAAGTCGAATAATAAAATTCTGTTATAGAAGGAAAGATTAAACCAAAAACAAAAATACCGAACATCACACCAAGTATAAAAATCAGTCCATCGTATCTTCCCGTTGCAAAAGACACAACCGAAGTGCCAGGGCAGTAGCCTCCAATTACAAAACCAACACCTAAAATAAAACCGCCTAAAGCCTGAGGCAGAATATAAGTATCACTGAAGTAAACTAAAGATAAGTCCAACCAGCCGATCCATGTTAAATAATAAACACCCAGCATTGCGGTAACAATTGCTGTAAACATTACTTTAAGAACACGCATATCGGTAAAATAAAATTGTGCTGCTAAAATTCTAGCATTACCAAAGCCGCCTCTTTCAAGAGCAAAGCCAAAAACAATACCGATAATAAAAGCAAAGATTAAACTTACTTCTGTTCCAAAGAAACCAAATTTGAAAAACGGTGCGTTCATATCCATTGCCTCCTTACAAAATAAGCCGTTGCATAAGCGCCCGCGAAAACCATCAGCATAAATATCCAGCTTCCTAGATTAAGAAGAGCACCTCCGGTGAGTGCTTGCCCACTAGTACAACCACGTGCAAGCATAGCACCGAAACCCATCAATGACCCGCCCGCAAAAGCAAAAACAAGTCGAAGTGCTGTTGATATCCGCGGTCCCTTTTCTACAGTTCTTTTAATTCTTCCGGCAAGTAAACCCGAAATAAATCCGCCGACTAAAACACCAAGCACTTCAAACACAAGCCAATCTTTTAACGGACTTGAAGTACCATCACCTAAATAAGTTTCAAAAAATGAATTTTCTGAAGCATAATCCGGCGCAGCTTTTTCAACTGTAACGGCAACTACACTCGACATTGCACCAGATGCACCCAATCCCCTTCCCATTATTACGAAAGCTGCCAAAAGGACCAGCCCCAGTCCAAATCCAACCAAATATGGATTTGAGTAAGGTTTAGCTTCTATTACCGTTATTTCCAGATTAATTTTTTTAGAAAATAAGCTCAAGATAGTTGTCATTATTTATCTCCAAATTAAAAATGAACATTCATCCAGTTACTGAATTGCCCTGCATAGACAATTACAAATCTTAGTATAAGACCTCCTAAAAGAACCATAAGCGGTGGAACCGGTGTATGTTTTACTTTATGATTTACTGCAAGCAGTTGCAGAGGCAGAGGAATCAGAATGCCGATTCCAACAACGAGAACCCAAAACGGAGCAGCAAACGGTCCGGTCAAGAGGAGCTTTGCAGCTTCAATATTTGTTTGGGAGGATGTCAACAAACCAATGAACATCAAAGCTATAACAAAAATCTCTACTGTTAAAAATCCATTGTCTGCTTTTGCAAGCAATTCTCTTTCATATTTATCACGCGCAATTAAGTGCACAAAAGCTGCAGCTGAAGATAAACCGGAAACAATAAAAAGCAGCCATAAGACAGATGTATTCCATAATGGTCTTGCACTCATTGTACTCAACAAAATACCTGTGTAAACACCAAGCAAAAGTCCCCAAAGCATATTGAGTACACCAATCCATTTAATCAGAAAACTTCTTTGATTTAACTTTTCTGTAACCAGTTTTATTTTCGGCAGCTTGTTAAGCAGAGGCTGCGGCGGTCTAACAAAAATGTTCGCAATTAACGCGGGGTAAACTAAAATTAATATCCACGCACCAAGAGACATAGGTGAGGTAATTTCAAATGTTGTGTAAAGTCTCCAGACATTTATTTTATTTTCAAGGTCGAGGAACAACGCAAACATACCTGCACTCAAAAACACGATGCTGTAAAACGGCAGAAAGTTGCAGGCACAGTCGGGATTTTTTAGTCTTCCGCTAAAAATAAAGTATCCAGAAATAATCATCATTCCAGCAACCAATCCTCCAAGGAAAAGATAGACAGGTATTTCCCATCCCCAAGCGTGAAGTGAAGGATCAACTAAAGGATTATGCCTTGTTGTTGTTAATTCAAACATTTTTTCACCTTAAATAAAAAATCTTCGGTTCCGTACCCGCTTCCGGCAAAAGCGAATGATGTTCGCGGGAATTCAATAATTTATTGACCTCGCTGCCGGGATCATCCAGATCGCCAAAGTAGATACTGTGAGTCGGACAGACAGAAACACATGCCGGGTCTTCACCATTTTCTACACGATGATTACAGAAAGTGCATTTATCAGCATATCCTTCGGGATGAATATATCTTGCACCGTAGGGACACGCAGAAACACAAGCCTTGCATCCAATACATTTATCGTGGTCAACCAAAACGATGCCGAGCTCGTTAATGTAGCTTGCACCGGTGGGACATGCATGAACACAAGGCGCATTACTGCAATGATTGCACCGTTCGGAAAGAATTTCAATTTTTGTATCGGGAAATTTCCCTTCGGCAATTTGATTTACCCATGATCTCGAGAAACCAACAGGCACATTATTCTCTGTTTCACAGGCAATTACACAATCAGTACAGCCCACACATTTTTTTGTATCTATTACCATTCCATACCTAGCCATATCAAACCTCCGTCACAACAGAAACAAAATTCACATTCATACCGGTACCTCCCATCAAGGGATCGATGTTATACTTTGTAATTAATTGTGAATCACTTGCGCCCTTTAAGTACGTCTGCCTCAACATTTTTGAATCGTGCCCGAAACCGTGGACCAAATAAACACAGTCGGGTCTTATTCTTTCTGTGACTTTTACCTTTACTTTATTACTCAAAACGCCATCAGTATTTTTTAGTCTAATAAAATCGCCCGATTTTAATCCGAGCTTCTCTGCTTCGTTGGCATTCAACCATACTTCATTAGTATCCATAACGTTATTAAGAATCGGATTAGTTTGAGTTCTGCTGAAAGAATGCATGGGTGCACGTCCAAAGAGCAGTCTAAAATAACCTGCCGGCGGCTCAGTATGCTTTGTAAATTTAGGAATTGGATCGTAGCCTAATTCGGCAAGATGGGTAGAATAAAGCTCAATTTTGCCTGTTGGCGTATTGAATTCAGGTTTATAGCCTTCTTCAATGTATAAAGGAATTTTAGACGCTTTTACCACACCTTTCTTTTTCAATTCGGCTAAACTTAATCCCGCCATTTGTAATCTTGTATCGAGATAGTCCTCAGCGTCTTTCCATTTAAAGTAATCTTGCAAGCCGAGTTTTTCTCCCAGTTTTTTCGCAATCCACCAACCCGGTTTCTGGTCGTTTGGCGGATCAACAACCGGCTGTCTTAAAGAAACAAAAGGCTGCTTGAAATACGGAGCAAACAATTCGTCGTATCTTTCAAGATAAACTGCTTCCGGCAGAACAACATCAGCCCAGCCGGCAATCTCACTTGGAATAACGTCAATCACAACAAGCAGATCCAAATTTTGGATTGCTTTAATTGTCTCTTCAGTATTTGGCAGCGAATAAATTAAATTTGTACCATAAACAAACCAGCCTTTGATCGGATAAGGTTTGCCAGTAATTGTGGCGTCTCTTAAACCCGTTGTATAGCCTTCCGCTCCGCCGAACGGATATTTTCTGCCGGGATTATCTGCATTTTCCTTTTTCGGTTTCGGGTAAGGAGGATAAGGATAAGAAGGAATATCAAATACATCTTGATTTGTCAATCCACCTTTTCTTCCCCAGGAACCTAAAAGCGCATTTAAAATTGCAAGCGCCCGTGCGCGCTGGGTATCATCGCCGTACCATGTTGAATGCCTCCCGGGATGAACTAAGGTATTAGGTCTGTTCCCCGCCATTTCCATTGCAGTTGTTCTGATTAGTTCGGGTTCGATACCGGTTATCGGATAAGCCCATTCGGGTGTGTATTGCTGTACTTCAGCCTTCAATTGTTCGAAACCGAATGCATACTTATTTATGTATTCCTTATCGTAAAGATTTTCCGAAATCAAAACATTTATCCACGCAAGCAAAAGTGCCAGATCGGTACCGGGTTTAATCGGTAAATAATATTTTGCTTTTGAAGCTGCGGTAGATAACCGCGGGTCTACAACAATAATTGTAGCACCTTTCTCAATTGCTTTTGCAAATTCCTGGACCTGGGTGTTATGCATATTTTCGCCGAGGTGAGTACCAATTAACACCAGACATCTTGAGTTTTCAATATCAGTTCGTTCCGGTCCGCCTACTACATCTCCAAATGTTAATTCAAATCCAATATCCCTCGGACCAAGACATTGATCAAATGAAGGGGCTGCAATGTTGTTTGTACCGTAAGCTTTCAGCAAATGTTTAAAAAATCCTCCGCCGATTCCGTGACTGAAAAATCCAATTGCTTCCGGACCGTGTTCGTCTTTAATTTTTCGCATCTTATTTGCCACATACTCAAGTGCTTCATCCCAGGTAACTTCGACCCATTTTTCTTTTCCTCTTTCGCTCTTGCGTATAAGCGGCGCTCTTAGTCTATCAGGATCGTAATGCGCACCGATACCGCCAGTTCCCCGCGGACAAAGCCGTCCGTTACTCAAAGGATCTTCGGGATTACCTTCAATTTTCCAAAGTTGTCCGTCTCTCACATAAGCAATTGCGCTGCATTTCCAAAAACACATACTGCAGTATGTCGGAATTTTTTTAATTCCTTTTTCTGCTTTACCGGATTTCTCATTGACTTTTTTTGCGCCTTTAACAAGCGGACTTAATGCTCCTGCAGCAGCAGCGGCACCAACTGTAAAACCGGTCAACTTTAAAAATCTTCTTCTTGATAATTCCATTTATTTATTTCCCCGACAAAGTCTTAATTAGATTTTTTATCTTTCCGCAATCGGTATAATCGTTATAGACATTGCACTCACGGCATTTCTGATTTTCGCAATCGTTGCCCTCGTGCTTGTACGACCAGCATGGTTGAGTATGTTCCCAGTATGCCGGACATTTATCACGGCTTTTCTTTGCACAATGTTTTATTTCCCAGCACGGGATAAGCGAATAAATCGCCCTAATCCCGTTGATGCTGATTTTACTTTCCTTAATCGCTTTCCTTATGCACTCAATTCTTTCGATATCGGATTTTGAAAAAAGACGTTGGGAAGATTTTTTTTTAAAAGGAATGAAGAGTCCTTCTCTTTCATACATTCTCAAGGTATGAACGGAAATATCCAACAGCTTTGCGGCTGTACTTATAGGAAAAAGAGGCTTATCGTCCGAAAATTCCAACATTTTACTTGTCTGCATTAGGAAAATTGATATTTATAAATATCAACTTACTTGCCATTTATTATTGTAAGTATTCATTGAATTTTTTCGGGCGAACAGTTGTAATAATTATTATTACTAAGAAAAATTACAGCCGTAGTTTTGGAAGTAAGAAATAGATGAGGTAAAATCTTGTTTTAGGTTTGTCAAGTAATACAAGAGGTAATAATTAATACCAATTTGGTAAAATACATTTACTTGTTCTTTTATTTAACAAACCTTCAAAATCAATTAACGACTTTCTCATCAAAGAAGATTTTTCATCGTGGCAGGTTAAACATGTACCGACAAGTAAGATTCTTTTTTGTTCATCAACTGTAAACGGTCTTGCATTTGTTCTTGTCGCTGCCTCACCTTTTCTATCCTTTAAGAAACCAATCCACGCATCTTCAGGAAGTCCGTCGTAATTAATAGATGGAAACTCAGGTACAAAATTCCATTCACTTTTATTTCCCTTAATTTTATATGTCAATTTTCCTCTCCCGTAACCGATTGCGAGCGGATCGTTATGGCACGACTTGCAGCCTCTACTTTCTTTTACAATTGTATGTGAAAAGGTCGGCGCAAATAATCTTTTGAAAATTACTCCTCCGTTTTGGGATTTTTTATCTTTATCAATTGTTAAAATCATCCCAGCAATAAAAGTGTTGATCACTCTTTTTGATTTTCCGTTTTCATCTTCTATTATTCTAACACCAAGAGTCGGGGGTTCGGCAAGATAATTCTTTCCGCGTTCAATCCATTCACCTTTAACTTCTTTCTCGGTTAGCAGATCAATAGCAGTTCCGTTTTTATCAAACTCAGTGTGGCATGTAACGCATTGCGGTGCCCAGCTTGAATGGCATGAATTGCACGACAAATCTTTGTGAGCTTTCGTTCCGACACAATCAAATACAGGCGGCTTCATTACTGCTTGTTCGCCGGTTTTCTTCTTTATCAAATATGTACCATTCTCAGAGTAGTATGTATTCACCATCGGAATACCGGTCGCATTTACAGTCAAATATTCTCTTGCGGAATAATTCGTCTTTCGCAATTCTGCAATTTTAAGAGATTCATTATCGAACTCGCTGAGTTTTTTTGTGACAGGTTTGCCGGTAAAATGACAGTCAATGCATTGAATTTTTGTCTGATTTTCTTTGTGCACATAGTATTTTCCGTCTCCCATTACTTCGTAGGAATCATGACAATCTACACACAACATTCCTTTTTCGAAATGTACATCTGACTGTGTTCTTCGAAATACTCTTTCATCCTGCAAAATTCTAAATCCCGATTTACCGGAAACATCCTCGGGCGTTAATTGAGTTTCGTGCCAGCCTTCGTAATTTGTTGAAATTCTTCCCGAACGGCTATGGCATCCGAAGCAGTGGTTGTCATCTTTTGTCAACGCAAGCGACGGATGTTCGGTAAAGTTAAACTCTTTTTTAGAATTAAGATTTTGTTTTGCTTCCCCAAATTTTTTCAACTCTTGAATTGCGGAATCACTGTAAATTAAATGACATGCATTACAGCCTCCGCCTCGGGATAATTCATTGATAGGTCCGTATTCACTTTTCACGCCTCCGACATGGCACGAAACGCATAAATTTCTGAGATGGGTTTCTGCCGGTGAATGTCCAAGATTATCAACCTTATAAAATTCATCCAGACTCTTTGATTCACCAAAAACAAATTTATCAACTGCAATTATTCCCGAAAGAGTTGTCATGAGTGTAGTATTTATACGTTCGGTTATTTGAGGATGGCACTGGGAATTGCCGCAGCTCTGTTTTGCATCGGAAAAGTTTCCGGGAATTAAAATCATTCCTTGATGTGCCGCTTTTTTGTTTAAAGAAAACGGATTCCCCGAATGGCACGAGTAACATCCGATTGCATCCGGATTATGTGCATGCGAAAAACCTTTAATATTATTATGGCATGTTAAGCACCCCTCTCTGTGTCCAAGTACAACGGGAATCTCTGATTGAAGCGAATCCGCAGCGAAAACGGATTCAATATTGGTTACCGGATTAATAGAAGTTTTTACAAAGTACGGATTGTCCCACGGTAAAACAAATTGCCAATTTTCCCCTCTAAAAAAATAACCAATGATAGAAAAACCGCTGTAGAAAAAGAATAAAATCAATAAAAACTTTTTTGTAATACCGGAGAATTTTTCATCGAACCTTTGCAAATAATAAACTAAAAAGAAAAGAAGTGTAACAACAAGCACTACTATCACAGGATAATCAATCCAATGAAGAATTTCCTGGAGTCCTACAAAATACCACGGACCTTTTATTACACTTTCGTTTCCGATAAACAACGACGGCGGGAATATATATCCGATTATTACCGATGGAATCAATAAATACAGCACAACTGAAATTCTCGGCCAGTAAGTTTTTGCATGCTCAATAATTACGATTAATAAAAATATTGCCGCAGTGGCGATATGGTTCATGTATAAAATTTGGTGATCTCTTTCACTGCCCAACAACACAAATCCCAAATTCTTCCCGATTATCGGAATTGAATCGAAAAGAGAAGTAAATATTCTTTTTGCCTGAAGTCCTTCTATGTCACCCTTAAGAATGAATCCGCTTAACAAAATAAAGAATGTGAAAAAAATAGAAATCGTTAATCGAAGCCAAACTCCTTTCTTCACATTCTTCTCAGTCGAAAGAAAAAAATGATCATACAAATGAAGAAGTGTGAAAAGCAGAAAAATCTGCGAACTCCAATAATGAATATTTCTGAATAAAACCCCAGCAGGATTGGAAAGCAGCATTAGTGAAATTGAATCAAATGGTTTAGTAATATCATATGGAATTGCCAGAATTACACCGCTGAGAAGAGCTATCAGAAAAGAACCAAAGGAGATTTGCCCAAATGTAAATCCGAATAATTTTTTATATTCTTTCTTTACTGTATTCGATTGATCAGGCATAGACAAATATTTTACCAGTTTTGGGATCTTTATTTATTGCAAGTTTTTCCAGAGGCTTTATTGCCGGTCCTTTTATTGCTTCTCCATTTAAATTGAACTCTGAACCATGACACGGACACACCAATTTATCACCCTCAACTTTATTTATATAGCACCCGAGATGAGTACACTTCGACAAATATGCTTTTGTATTTGTGCTTTCTTTTACAATAATTACTGGGTTCAAAAAGAAAGTTCCGTTTCCCAGATCATCCGGAAGATATATTTTTTCTTTATGGGTATCGCTTTCAATTTTCTTCTTTACTTCAGAATTTAATGCATATAAAAACGGAAACGACATAAGCGCCGATAAAAATCTAATAAATTTTCTACGGGTTATTTTCATTACTATTCAAAAATGTTTTTAACGGTCATTTTAGGGTTTAAATGTAGCCGCAAATTCGAGAATTAGCTGCGAAAAAATTACAGTCTTTCAAGTGCATATTCGTAATCTTCTTGAGTATTAATGTTAAAAAACAGATCATTGAAATAAAACCTTTCGTGTTCAATATCAACAAACTCGCCTCCGACCCGCTCGGCAAAGTTCCATACGCTTAAAGCGGAATTTTTCACTTCTTCTTTTTTGTCCAATGCATTCGCAGCAGCAAGCAAAATCGACTCAAGCAGCGGAAGCAGACTTTTATTATAAATTCCGCACAAATATTCCGTCTTTTGTCCTACTTTAGGAATCACAATCGGTTCTTCTGTTCTTACATTCAATAAATGTTTAATTAGCGGCGGAATAATAAAAGGCATATCGCACGACAATATAAAAATCTTTTTACTATTGGATGAATTCAAAGCAGAGTGGATGCCGGAAAGCGGTCCCATAGTCGGGTAAACATCTTTTACTTTGCGGGCATCAATAAAATCGTATTCTTCAGGATTGTTTGTACTAATCAGCACTTCATTAAAAATCGACTTCAGCAAATAAAAAGTTCTCTCAATTAAGGTTTCATTGTCAATTTTCAGCAGAGCCTTATTTGTGCCGAGTCTACTGCTCTTTCCGCCGGCAAGAATCACCCCGGTAATATTATTAGAATATTTTTCATCCATAAATGCAAATTAACAAAAAAAGACACGACCATTTTGAACATGATTGCAAAATAGTCAAGACTTTTATGCATAGCGCTGCAAATTAATCGAGTTCCAACAGCTAAAAGTTTGCAATAATAAGAGTTTTACTAAAAATTGAAGTAGCAAATTAAATTATTAACTCACATTACGCAGAATGTTAATTGGAATTGCCACGAGCTTTAGCTCGTGGATTAATGAACACCCAAAAAACGGTTTTAGCCACATTAATTACGAAAAATGGTGCTAAAGCCCGAAATTTTGTCTTGATTTGGTTGAGGCTGACCAAAAAGTAATCTTTTTATTTATCTTAGCCGCTAATAACGCTAATATGAATAATTTTTTTGAATAATTACTTTTTGGTCAGCCTCGCTATTAAATAACTACCATTGCGTAAGGTAAGTTATTAAAGATGTTAGGTTGCTCTTCACACACTATCTAATTTTTCTATAAGAACTTTATCAACTCTTTTCCCATCCATATTCATAACTTCAAATTTATATAAACTATAGGTTACTATATCACCTGCTTCCGGAATTTTACCAAGTCGCTTCATTAAAAAGCCACCAAGTGTTGTATAATCTTTCGCAGTAAATTCCACATGCAATAATTCAGATATTTTTTTTATTTCAATAGAACCGTCAACTAAATACGATTTATCTTTTCTTTCAAAAATCTCTGGTTCAGGTTTGTCAAATTTTTCAGGTATATCTCCAACAATATTCTCAATTAAATCGTGCAAAGTGATAAGCCCTTGTGTCCCGCCATGTTCATCAACTATTAAAGAAATATTTGTCTTATGAATGCGGAATTTTTCAAATAACTCAATTGAATAAATAGAAGCGGGCACAAATAAAATTTCGTTCAGAATTGTATGTAAATCAAAGTTATTGTTTATATGATACTTGAGCAAAAATTCTTTTGATTCTAGAATTCCAAGAATGTGGTCAATATTGTTTTCGCAAACTACATATCTTGAATAATGGTGAGAAGAAATAAAGTCAAAAATTTCTTGATTTGTCATTGATACATCAATCCATTCAATTTCTGTCCTTGGAACCATTATTTCTATAACACGTTTATTATCATCTCAGTTTCTTCTTTTTCAAAGGTGCCGTGTAACTTTCCGGATTCTAATAATGATTTTAGCTCATCTTCTGATACAGGTGGTTCTTCTCTCTTTTTTATGCGAAAAAGAGATATTATTAATCTTGTTGAGACACTTAGCAGCCAAACAAATGGTGCAAATGTTTTTGAAAGAAAATACATTAGTGCTGCCATTAATAAAGTAATTCTTTCTGGATTGTTAAGTGCTATGCTTTTGGGAACAAGTTCACCTATAACTAAAGATAAATAAGTAATTGTTGTAACAATAATTGCAAAGGAAATTTCAATAGAATAGGGTTTAAATATTCTATTTGATTTATATACGGTACCAAGTCTTCAGCCATCGCATAACCTCCAAATGCTCCAGCAAGTATTCCGACTAGCGTAATTCCTATCTGAATAGCCGAGAAAAACTTTTCAGGTTCACTGAGCAGGGACAATGCTTTTCTAGCAGATTCGCTTCCTTTTTTTGCTTTTTCTTCCAGCTTAAAACGTTTTGCTGAAACGAATGCAATTTCGCTCATAGCTAAAAAACCATTTAGCACTATAAGGAGTAATATTATAATTATTTCATACATATAAATTTTACTGTGCAACCTAACGTTGCGACTAAGGCGCAGCCCAGAACAACAAAGCCGACTTTATTAATAAAAATAACAATTAAAAAAATCTTTCTTAGCACGACTACCTTTAACAAGAAACTATACACGAAACTACTGCCCTAAAAATCTATAAAATGCCGAGAGCGAAATCGCTGTCGTCTTAGCAGTGATTTAAAAAATTGTTATCTCACCAAACTCATTTTTGCAGATTTAGTGACAGTTCCGACTTTCAATTGATAAATATACACACCGCTGGAAACAGATCGGTTCAAATTATTTTTGCCGTTCCACTTTACAAGATAGTTGCCACTAGGTAATTCTCTATCCATAAGTTTTTTAATCAGACGACCGTTAATGTCATAAATTTCCAATACCGTTTTCGAATTAGCATATTTCGAAGGAATTGTAAAACGAATCGTTGTTTCCGGATTAAACGGATTAGGATAGTTTTGAAGTATAACATAATCATCCGGCACTTTAAACGAGTTGTTGCTTTCTTGTTCAACTCCTGTGATTAAAGAAGAACCGCTGCCTTTGGATTCACCATTTTTATCTGCAAGATAAATATTTACCCAGTCAGGACGCATGGATGCATCAAGGTACGTGTCTTTCCACTCTTTATCCGTCACTCTTTGATAACCTTCGGTCGTATACTCATAATAAGATGAAACAGGTCCGCAAAATGCAACATTACCGACACCGGGTAATTCAGCAACAACGACGCAAAGATTAGCCGGTCCTGTACCGGCATGTGCAACCCATCCGACTTCCATTCCAGATTCGTCAGATGGGGCTGTATGATAATCAGCTACTACATAGTCGGAATATTCACCAGCCGGATACTGTCCTTTATAAAGAAGTTTATTGTAGTACCATCCGTCGTATGGATTCCCACCGCAAGAGGCAGGTTTTGTGTAAAGAATTTCCTGTAAAAAGTCTTTCTCAGCTTGTGTGAATTCCGTATTATTTAATTCTTTTTTTGCAACTGTTTCAAGAGTATCCATCACACCGGCGAATCCGTTGAAAAAATTAATCTGGCTTGCCATGTTTATAGGCAGCGATGCAAACTTTTCCGCGGTTAAATCAGCAAGATTTTTCATAGTGTCGAAAAAATTTGGAATCGGTTCAACATACCCGTACGGGAAAGAACAAACTATGTACCCGGAATACGACTGCTTTGCATACAAAAGATTATCGTGCCGCAATTCCGTCCACGATGCAAGCTGTGTGTTCATTTTTTCCTGCCACCATGCTGCTGTCTGCATAAATTGTGGGAAAATCGTTCTAACTTCCGGCGGATCCAAAGTACGAATTGAATTGAGCCAAAGATTGTAAATTGAGTTATTCCAAAAATCACTTTCGTAAGAATCGATTAAGTACCTAAGCAAAGCAAGGTTTGATGAATAATGATATTTATCGAGATCGGGTTTCAGAAGCTGCGCAGAAGCTGAATTTCCAAGTGCAAACAGAATGTCCAAAGTCGAGGGTAGCATTCTCATAATTTTAGCATTGTTGTAAATTATTCTATCATAAACGACGTTTCCGGCAACATAAGAATCAATTACAAACTTTTGACCGAAAAGAAGAAATGCGGAAGCGGGTTTTATTTGAGTCAAATCATAAGGATCACTTTCAAGAATTTGCGAAAGAATTTTTTGCCCGGCAAATGATTTCGAGGCAAGCGTATCTTGAAATTCTACTACTTTTGTTGAATCTAAAAAATCTACTGCAGAATTTATATTCACTAAATCCACCACCGAATTTAATTGATCAAGTGTTACATTATCCTGCCCACCTACAAATGCTTGAATAGTCGTTTCAATTTCGTTAAACATTTCCGATGCATCGGAAATACTTATTAATTCCGAAACCATGTACGAGTCAATTGTTTGTCTTTGAACATCTTTGAACATCAATGCAGGGTCAACATTAGCTGCGACGGGAGAAATAAGGTAAAGTTCGATTCTACCGAGCCAAATCATTGCCTTCCAATAACTGGCAAGCATGGGATAGTTTTCGTCAGTATAATG
Organism: Melioribacter roseus; assembly: GCA_020722085.1. Taxonomy (GTDB): domain Bacteria; phylum Bacteroidota; class Ignavibacteria; order Ignavibacteriales; family Melioribacteraceae; genus Pyranulibacter. The sequence goes on along the minus strand of DYLN01000008.1, from coordinate 38,717 downwards.
CCCTCTCGGTTTAAATTGACTGTAATCAACTTTTCTATCAATTTCCCCAAAAATCGGTTCTTCAACCGATGTTAATGAATTAATATTACTTAAAAGACTTTCAAATTTCGCATTGTTATCTGTGTAAAAAAGAGCTGCATTATCCTGAAGTAATTTTAACGGAACAGTTATGTAAAGATCGATGTCTTTCAACATTGGAAGCAGTTTCTCATTGGCAGAATATTTTTGATCTAAGACATGAAAATTATTTTTAAGAATTGTTAAAAATTCATGCAGCTTCGGAATTAAAAAATCAAGTTCCGTGCTTTTCAATATCAAATCGTATGATCTGTGAAATGCATTAAGAATTGCATCAGTTGAAATAAAGACGGGCAAATCATTCGTCCACACTTGTTCATAAGAATGCACAAAATCGTTTTTACTTATTCTCTCAGTCACTACAAAACCGTTTTTTTGCAGAAGCTGGTTTTCATAGTCTGTTATTGAAAATTTTTGTTTAACCGAATCGAGGTAAAGAACATCCGCAGGGAAATTTCGGACATGAGGAAGAAACTCGCCGATATTATAGATTGACGTCAATTCTTGGGAAGAAAGATTTTGATGTGAATCAAGAAAATTTTGATATTCTTCTAAACTGAATTGATTTTGAGGAAGAACACAAAATGCTGATAAAAAGAATTGCAGCGAGAAAAAAATAATCCTTTTCATAATTGTCCCCCGCATAAATTTCAAAAACAATATAGCAACTTTATATAAAATAAAAAGAGGCTGACCAAAAAGTAATTATTCAAAAAAATTATTCATATTAGCGTTATTAGCGGCTAAGATAAATAAAAAGATTACTTTTTGGTCAGCCTCTCTCCTAAATTTTTTAGGCTGCGGCGGGCGCCGCTGCAGCAGGTTTATAAATCAATGCGGTAACAATACCTAAAATTATACTCTCAATAAATCCATAAATAAACCACTGAAATGTTAATGAATACTCAAGAGGATAGACGACATACTGAGCATAAGCAGCAACAAACTGCACAAACAAACCTATATAAATTCCATACCTGACTCCCTCCATAACACCTTTGTTTTCGTAACCTTTCACGAAAAGAAAGACAAAGAAGAATGACCATACAAGATCAACAATGTACATTACCCACATTTTGCTCTGCATATCTTCCATTGTCCGGAAGGCTTTTGCAACATTTTCCATTGCATAAGTTGAGCCAAGAATAACAGCATGAATTATATAGTTCATTATTTCCAGAACTATAAAGACTACTATAAAAGCAATCCAAAAGTTTTTGTTTTTCATATTACACCCTCCGATTGTTATTAAAATATGTAATTGAAATAACTGGATAAGCTGATACAAACAAACTAATGAGGGGAATTTAGAAAAGCAATAAAAATCAAATTTAAGATTTAATTAAACTTTTAACAGAAATCATTAATTGAAACTATATGTTTTTTCAATCCAGTACTCTATTTTTTCTCCTTCGATTGAAATCGGCTGCCAGCGTGATTTATAAACTGCATCAAGAATATTTTTAATCAGCTCCTGATTCTTTATAGTACCTGCTATTATTCTATGATCTTTTACAAAACCATCTCTCCCGATTTTTAAGGACAATTTAATATAACCGCTAACGCCCTCCATTTTACTTGGAACTACTTCCAGAATTTGACGCGGAACGAACGGAAAAGATGATGCATAGTATTCACCGGTTTTATTTTCTCCTATACCGGATTTTGAACCCGCAGCATTTGAATTGTCGGGAATAACTACATCCGGCAGAACTTCCGGATCTTCAATCGGTACAAAATCAATCGGTATTGCAGGTCTCGGAGGAGGCATTCCACCGGGTTTTGGCGGAGTTATTTCTGTGCTGGGAATATCCGCTACAGTAATAAAATTTTCGGGAAAGTAAATTTTCCGTTCGGTCTTTAACGATGGAGCCGGCCAAAAAAGGAATAAACACAGAATCAAAAATTCGCTGATAATTACTGCTACTTTAATATTTCTTGAGTAATGAAAATTATCTTCTTTGAAAAGTTTCATGATGCAAATTAACAAAGAGAAACTGAAAGTGCAGTAGTTAAAGGAAGAAGGTAAAAGATAACCGCCGAAGGTCTGTCAAAGATAAGATCTCGCCTAAAAAGGCGGACGAGTCTTGCTAAAAGCGGAAGGCGGAAAGGTAAAAAGTGAGAAATAAGAGGAGGTTATATAAACACTATTCAATTACCAATTTTTCACTTCGGTTAAATATTCAGATAATTGTTCCAAATTTTATAAAGCTCGTAAGTTGCTCTAACATCTTCCCCGCAGTAAATTGCAATATCTTTTATACGTCCGGCATTATATAACTCTTTAACTTCCATTCCCGTAATTCCGTTTGATTTTGGGGATTTAATTCCGAAAGCCTGGCAGTAGAAATCGAGGTTAAATTTCTTGGTTGATCCATAAAATGTAAATTGTTCTAGAAGATCTAAATGCTCCGAAGTATTGTATCTGTTCCTCATAAAATTTTTGGAGGGTTTTATTCCAAGAACAGCCGAACGCAGCATCAAAAAAGGAATGTCAAAATTTCTGCCGTTGAATGTAATTACCTGTCCGGCTTTTTCGGCGTAATGCCAGAAATTTCTAATCATTTCTGTCTCCGTCATTGATTTATACCTAACCTGTTTCTCGCTTCCTGTCCACTCTTCTTCTTTTGCATCTTCATAAATAACAAAACAATTTTCAGTTTCCGTATTGAGCATCCCTATTGCTGCAATTTTTGCTGTCAATGGATATAAACTTAGGTATCTTTTCACTTCTTCAGTCCTTTCGACTTTGATTTCATCATCCTTTTCTTTTTCAGCATATCTCAGAAGAAACTCCTGCTGTGATTCCGAAAGAGAATCAAAGTCAAAGCCGACCGTTTCTATATCAAATACAATTTTCATTTTCTCCTCCAATTTGATCTCAATATGTTAAAAATAATCGAATAATGGAACAAAAATTTTAGGGGTAATGCTTCAACTTTTCTTGGGTGACTTCTAAAAAGGATCGAACCGTTTTAACGGTTTATCACAATAAACGGTTAACTTGCGCTAATCAATTTTTCAGAGCCGCTCTTTACTATAAATGCAAAGCAGATTATGTTGTTTATTGAAATTCTTAGGAAGTGGGGTTGAACGGTAAACAACGTCTTTATTTTGTGGACCTGCTTCGCGGGTGGGCTTTAATTATTATGATTGAAGTTCACGTATTTAATGCTTTTCTTCTGGAAAACATTAAAAGAAGCAGTTTGTTCGATGCTGTTAATTTTATCAACGGTTTAGTTGCGCCTTCATTTTTGTTTGTTTCCGGTTTTTCGTTTATTCTTTCATCATACAAAGAGCCTGTGGAATTAAAAAAATTCACTCCAAGATTCCGGCGAAAGTTCAGAAGAATAGGATTGATACTAATACTCGGTTATGTACTTCACATCCCGTATCCGACTCTTGGCGGTATTTTAAGTAAAGCTACGTCACAGCAATTGCATGAATTTGTTAATGTTGACATACTTCAATGTATAGCTGCCGGACTTTTTCTTTTAATGTTTTTGCGAATTATTATTAAGCATGAAAAAATTTTCGAAAATACGTTATTGATAATAACAGTCTTAGTAGTTTTAATAAGTCCGTTGATGTGGTCAACAAAACTTGAAAATTTCCTGCCGGCTTTTTTAGCTGCTTACTTTAATCGAAATCTCGGCTCGTTATTTCCAGTTTTCCCATGGCTCTCTTTTATACTTGCCGGTTCAGTTTTAAGCATTTACTATTTGAAATTTCGTGAATCTGGCAGAGAAAAATTATTTATTAATTACACCATTCTTGCCGGAATAACTGTCATAATTTTTTCTTCGCTGATTATGAAATTTAATTTAGCCGGAAGTTCTTCATACTTAAAACCGAATCCTTATTTCTTTCTGGAAAGATTGGGAATCATTGTTACATTACTGGGATTATTCTGGCATTACATTAATTTACGCGGTCAAAAAGAATCTTTTGTTATTGACGTAAGCCGAGAATCTCTGCTTGTTTATTTTTTACATCTTCAAATTATATATTCAAAGATAACCGGCAGCAGAAGTTTAAGCGTTTTGTATGGAAATAGCTGGAATCTTGTTGAAAGTCTAACAGCAACTTTGTTACTGATAATAATAATGATAGTAACGGCAAAAGTATGGAGTAATTTAAAAATAAATAAACCTGCTGCGGCAAACTTAATTATGAAGCAGGTTTACAGTATGGCAATTCTCTATTTTCTAATTTTCTAGCCTCGAAGCGAGAAAACCGCCAATTATAGCTGTTATTGGTTTAAGTTTCTTTTGCTGCGGATCCACTTCTACAGCAAATGTTTCCAATGCAGTTGCACCAAGAAGATATAGAGAATCTTTAGGAGCAAATATTACAGGACAAGGTAATGTTTCTTTCAGTTCAGGTATTGTAAATAACGCAGCACCTAAAAAACGGCGGACATGTCTGCCGTCAGCTAAGATTAGTTCTCGAGCATGCAACGGCTCAAGTTTAATTTCCTGGAGTCTGTCTTCAGGTACAAAACTATACATTGCACCCGTGTCGACCCAAAAATCTTCCTCAAAAGAAAAATGAGGTTTCTCCGGATTAGCAACCTTAACATGTACTTTAAACATTCCCACTGTCTTTGCTCTTTCTTTATCTTTTAACAAAAAACAATCTAATAAAGATATCCAGCAAAATCAAAAGTCATTATCTGTAATTATTTTCAACTTCACCAAGAACTGCTCGTTCAAAATAATCATAGTCATTATGAACCATAATAAAAAAAGATGCACTTTCCAGAATTTCTTTCAATCCGAAATTCTTTTTTGTTCATCTCAATTTCTTTGTTTTAATTCAATACCCTTTCCAAAATTTCTTTAGCTGCTTTAATATCTTCAAATGAAACATCCATGTGTGTTACTGCACGAATTACTCCTACACTGCCAGTACTCAATAATAATCCTTTCTCTTTGCATTCAACCAAAACCTGTTCGACAGTTTTTTTATTTGGAGAGAACATCAGAATATTTGTTTCCACACTTTTAATGTCAATTGAGACAGAATCCATGGCGGCAAGATGTTTTGCAAGCAGTTTCGCTTTTTCGTGGTCTTCGACTAAACGCGGGATATTATTTTTCAGCGCATACAATCCGGCGGCAGCGATAATGCCGATCTGCCGCATTCCGCCTCCCCAGGCTTTTCTTACACGAAAAGCCTGTTCGATAAAATCCTTGTCCCCGGCTATAATTGAGCCTATCGGTGCACCGAGTCCTTTGGAAAGACAGCAGGAAATCGAATCGAAATACGAAGCATACTTAGCAGGTGTGACGGACGTTTCAACAGAAGCATTCCATATTCTTGCACCATCAAGATGTGTAAATAAATTGTACTTTTTTGCAAGTTTAGAAATTGCTTCAATATTTTCAATCGGATTAATCGTTCCGCCTGCTCTGTTGTGTGTGTTTTCTACTTCAATAACCTTTGTGTGTGCCATATAATATGCGCTTGCAGGACGGATCAAAGGTTCAATTTCCTCAGGAGTAAAAATGCCCCTTTTCCCTTCTACAAGACTTAATTGAACACCGCTAAGAGCAGCTGGCGAGCCAGATTCGTATTGAAAAATGTGAGCATCCTTTTCACAAATTACTTCATCACCAGGTTGAGTTAAAACATTTAAACAAATTTGGTTTCCCATTACACCGCTGGGCACAAATAACGCTGCTTCTTTCCCGAGTAGTTCGGCAGCATATTTTTCAAGCTCATTTGCAGTAGGGTCTTCTTTGTAAACGTCATCACCAACTTCGGCTTCGTACATTGCTTTTCTCATTGCTTCAGTTGGTTTTGTAACCGTATCACTTCTCAAATCAATAATTTTTTTCATTCTTTATTTGTGTTTTATTTTTAACAAGATAAATTATTTTTCTCATAGTAAATAAAAATATTATTACTATAGATACAAAAGAAGAGAGCAGAGGGAATATTAAAGGATATTTTGTATAAAAAGTTATTGCATCTTCTATTCCGGCATTAACAATAAGGTAAGATTTTGTAAATAACTTTGTTTCCTCCAATATTTTTCCAGTCGGGTCAATAATACATGAAACTCCTCCGTTAGCGGCTCGCAGAACTGTTCTTCTGTTTTCTACCGCTCTCAAAATACTTATAGCTTCATGCTGAAAAGGTCCGCTCGAATAGCCATACCAGCTATCGTTGGTAACAACAGCAATTAAATTTGCGCCTTTTTGAACGAACGAAGCCGTAAAATCAGGATAAATTGATTCGATACAAACGAGTCCGGCTATTCTTAATTCACTGGTAATTCCGGTTTTATCTTGTTTTTCGCCGGTTATTTTGGCACCCGGCAGGTTAAAAACAACGGTATCCTTTCCAACATTCCAACTTGAAATTCCAACCTGCCATTTTATTAAGTCGCCAAGAAACGGAAACTCCTCAACGAAAGGAACTTTTTCACCAAAAGGGACAAGTTTTATTTTTTGGTACTTCTGAATTTTATCTGTGTATGGTGAAAAAAGCAGAATAGAATTATAGGATGTATACAGAACTTTATCATCTCTCAATGGTTTTGCTTCTGCCGGTGCTGAAGCTTTATCAAAATAAAAATTTGCATCCGGCATTCCCGTTAACAAATACACTTTGTTATTTCTAATAAACTGATAAATCCTTTCAACTTCGTATTCATAATTTCCCGAAAGTAAATAAACAGGCAAAGCTGATTCAGGCCAGATAATAACTTCAGCACCGCTGTCAACTGCTTTTTTTGATAAATCAATATAAAGATTAAGAAGCTCATCGAGATTTCCGGCTTCCCATTTTGCCCAAGGATTCAAGTTCGGCTGAATTAATCCGATTTTTACATTATTCCCGGAAGGTTTAAGCGAAGTGTGTTTGAAAATACCGTAAGAAATAACAATTATGAAAATAAAAAGTGCCGCATATGTGCCTAACGAGACTACTTTGCCCGAACTTTTATATTTCTGCCATGTTTCAAATAAAAAAATGTTTATATACAAAATTATCAAAGATAAACCGTACGCACCAACAATATCGGCTATTTGTATAAAAGTATTAAAATAAACAACACTGTTTCCTAGAGTCAGCCACGGAAATTTTAAGTCGGTAAGAGAATAAAGATACTCAAACGAGACCCATAAAAAAGGGAATAAATACAATGCTGTTTTTTTACCGAGTGACTTTTTACACAAATAATAAATTGTTGTTGGAATGAGATATAAACCCGGGTTAACAAAAAGCAGCAGCAGCCCGGAAATCATTAAAAAAGGGTCAGCTTCTTTCGTCCAGCTTCCAACCCAATAAAGTGTAATAAGTGTAAACGCAAAAAAACCCAAGTAGGAAAATCTATTTATTTCACCGAGTGTCTCTTTTTCATTTATAACTTTTAAGAAAGGGATTAACGCAACAAAAATAAAATACGGTACAGGGAACGGCGGATAAGAAATTCCCATCAATATCCCACTTAACAAAACGAGCAATATTTCTTTTTTTCTTTTTTTTCTTTGCTCAGAAGTTAGAACAATTTTATATCTGTTGAATAACCTCATTTACCCGCTGTCCTTCTTTTGCCAATAAGATATTTAACAAGAAAAGCAGCAAGAGCCACAACGGTTACGGCTAAAATTATATTGGAGTATGTTTCAAGATAAAAATCGAGAAGCTGAACTTTTCTTTCGAGTTGTATTCCAAGATAAATTAAAAGTGCATACCACATAAAAGAACTGGCTGCAGCATATAAAAACGTTCTTAAAACTTTAAGCCGGTGAATGCCGCAAAAAAAACTAATTACAGCTCTCGTCCCGGGTAAAAATCTGTTTATAAAAATTAATTTATAGCCGTATTTTGCAAACCACATATCGGTTTTATTTAACGATTCCGTATTTACAAATTTCAATCTGCCGGTACGAATTACTTTTTCACCGAATTTATTTCCGAGATAATACATTAGGATAAACCCAAGTGAGCTGCCAAAGCTGGTAATTATAAGAATCGGCAGAAACAAGATTGCAGTATTTGCCACTATTGTCGCCCCTACAACAATTACAATATCGCTCGGTGACGGAGGGAATATATTCTCAACGAAGGCGAAAAAAAATAAAGCTGCAACAATCAAAAATGGGTCAAGATGATTAATGTAGGTTAAAATTTGTTCGAGCATTAATTTTATTTTTTACTCAGAAGAACAACAGCATAGGCTTCTGCTCCCTGCTGTTCCCCGACGAACCCTAATTTCTCGGAAGTTGTAGCTTTTACTGAAACCTGCTCGGGCTGAATTTTTAGTATCTCTGCAATAGTTTCTCTCATCGAATTGATAAACGGAAATAATTTAGGCTTCTGAATCACTACCGTAGAATCTATATTAACAATTTGATAGCCGTTCTTATCAATCAGTCCCTTTACATTTTTAAGAAGCTCTTTACTGCTGATATCTTTGTACTGCGGATCTGTATCGGGGAAATGTTTGCCTATGTCACCAAGAGCAAGTGCACCTAACAAACCGTCGCAAATTGCATGAAGTAAAACATCGGCATCGGAGTGACCAAGTAAGCCTTTTTCAAATGGAATTTCTACACCGCCCAAAAATAATTTTCTGTTCACTGCAAATGCATGAACATCGTATCCGAATCCGATCCTGATATTTGTACTCAAAAGCCTATCTCAAATCGTGAAAATTCATTCTTTGCTTCAGACCATTTAATTGTGCAGTTTTTCACATCAGCATGTACCGGACCAATTTTAATATTTTTATAAAGCTCCTCAATTAAATAGGCAGGACCTTCTACAATAGTGTAAACTTCGCCGGTATATAAATTTTTAACATAGCCTTTTAATCCCAGCCTTGTAGCATTTTTATAAACAAAGTATCGAAAGCCAACACCCTGTACCAGTCCATCAGCTATTATTTCTGCTCTCTTCAGATCCATTGCCGTCTTTCTTTACAATTGAATCAAAAACCTCCGATACAATCAATCCAATAAAAATTAATGCGCTTCCTATAAAACCAAAATTAGTAATTTTTTCGTTGAGTACAAAAAAAGCAAATATTGCAGCAAATACAGGTTCAAACGAATAAATTATTCCGGCTTTAGACGGTGTAACTACTTTTTGAAACTTAGTCTGCAAACCAATATTTACAAGTGTAGCCAAAATCGCCGTATAAAAAAATGCAAACCAAATGTAAGAACTGAACCCGAATCTAATCTGTTCTAAATTTACAGCGGAAAAAATTAACGCCGCTAAAAATCCCTCGACTGCTACAGTAGCAAGCTGAACAAAAAGCAAAATCCAGAAATCGTACTTTATTGAAAAAATGTCAATGTAAACAACCTGTAACGCAAATACACCGGCACATAACAAAGTAAGCGTATCGCCCAAATTAAAATTAGAGCCAAATCCCGAAACAAAATTAAAGATCGAGCTTCCCCCGGAGGACAAAAACAGCAGACCCCCAAAAACAAAAACAATTCCAATTAGTGCTCCTTTTGTTGGTTTCCTTTTTTCAATTATTGTTTGAAAAATGGGTACCATAACCACGATCGTTCCGGTAATGAACCCGGAACGGGAAGCGGATGTAAACTCCAACCCGGCAGTCTGCAAAACAAAACCAACAAATAAAAAAGTACCGAGAATAAATCCGGGAAGGAAAACTTTTTTATCCCACTTTTTTACTTTCACCAAAACAATAGGAAACAAAACTATGCTTGCTGCCGCGAATCTAATCGCAACAAAAAATGTCGGAGAAAAACTATTCAGAGACTCTTTAACAACTACAAATGTACCTCCCCAAATTATAGTCATCATTAATAACAATGCTTCGCCAAAATATTTTGGAACGGACTTAGTATGATTATTCATCTTGGGAACCTGTTTCTTTGGAAGAAGTAATGTAACCGAATTTTTTCAATAGTGTAGGGTCTGAACGCCATTTTTCGCGGACTTTAACTCTTAATTCAAGAAAGACTTCCCGCTGGAGAAAATCTTCTATTGCGTGCCTCGCTTCTTTACCCATTTTCTTAATCGACTCGCCGTTCTGTCCGATTATAATAGGTTTTTGCGAATCGCGTTCGACAATGATATTGGCAAGAATATAGTCTTTCCCTTTTGACCTCTCCTTAAAATCTTCTATTTCAACCTCAGTGCTGTAGGGAACTTCATCATGAAACAGCTGAAATATTTTTTCTCTGATTATTTCTGCTGCGTAAAATCTTTCATTCTGATCCGTTAATTGTTCATCCGGATAATATTTCGGATGTTCCGGCAGATTTTCAATTATGATTTGCTTGACAGAAATAATATTATGCCCTGTAAGAGCGGAAATTGGAATTACGCCGTCAAAAATCTTTGTAGATTCCATCTTCGCGATTAATTGTTTTACCTGCGGCTGATTTGACAGGTCAATTTTATTAATCAGCAGTATTTTTTTTGCGGATTTATGGGAAAGTATTTTTCTAATAGATTCATCTTCAAGAAATTTTTCGCCAGACTTATCGGCGTTAATGTCAATAAGCATGAGAATAATATCGGAATCTTTTACAGAATCAAAAACATACTCAAGCATCTTCTCCTGCAATAAATAACGGGGAGTTAAAATACCCGGTGTATCTAAAAAAATTATTTGATATTCGTCGGAAGATAAAATCCCTAGGATTTTTTTCCTTGTAGTTTGAGGCTTATCCGTAATTATTGAAAGCCTCTCTCCAAGAAGTTGATTCATCAAAGTAGATTTGCCGGCATTTGGCTTGCCAACAATTGACACAAAACCCGATTTAATTGCCATCGAAAAATTGACCAAGTTTTAATTGATCGAAAATATATCTAACACTACTTTGAAAGGCAAAGAAAAGATAAAAGTAAAAAGAAAGAAATAAAATGGAAGATGGATATGTCTTGTCCTATATCTCAAATCTTGTGTCTTTAATCTTTGTACTTAGAACTTTTCACTTTGTTTTTATATCTATGATTTTAACCCGTTTTATCTGGTTAGTTCGTTTATTTTATTTTTAAGATTCTTATGCGATTCAAAAATAAAATACGCTGTTATCAGCAGGAGAACAGACAGCGCGGTCCCGATGTACATAATATCACTTCCTTTAATAAAATTTTGAAACGGGGTTAAATTTGTTTTTATAAAATCTTCCACCTTATCTTTATAAACATTTAGGAAAGAACCGGAATTATTTTCTTTTGACAAAAAATTAATGGCAAAGCCTATAACCGCAGTAATTGCCGCAGCAAATAAAGTGAGCATAGTTACAAAGAAATAGCTGACTTTTGGTTTTAATCTATTTAACTTTTCCAAAAATAAACGTGAAAATCTTTCAGTAAAATCAGACGGGGCTTTGTCTGTTTCGAGGCTTCGAAGATGAAATTCTGCCAATCTTAACGCCTTCAATTTGTTTAACGCATAGCGGTTGTTTTCAAGCAGTTCTTTTAATTCAGCTAATGAATTTTCGTCCAGCTCTCCGTCAAGATTCTGAGTTAAAATTTCATCTGTTATTTTATTCATAAATTTCCTCCTGATAATTATGTTTCAGCAAAAGATCGCGCAGCGCATTTCTGGATCTATGAAGCAGAACCTTGGTGTTTACCAGCGACAGATTCATAACCCGACTAATTTCATTTAAGGATAATCCGTCTACAAATAGTTCTTATACAGATAGTACAATAAAAATAAATTCGAAACAAATTTTGTAACCTTTTGAAAGACGAATTATTCAAAAAATAAAAAAGGAGAAAGCCATGGACAGCGAATTTTTAATTCCCATAATATTTTTTCTTGCAGCCGGTGCTGTATTGATAATTTACATTTATTTCCGGTCAAAAGAAAAACAGATGATGATTGAGAAAGGAATGTCGTACGAACAAATGTTGGAATTTCTGAAAACAAAGCGGGATCAATTTATTATGCTTCAAATCGGAATTGTGACATTCTTTTTCGGTTTGGGCTTAGGGCTCGGTTTATTCATAAAAGATTATTCTGATTCCGATGCATGGGTTCCGTTGTTCATTTTCACTATGACCGGCGCTGGTTTTGTAATTGCACAGCTTCTTGCGCGTAAGTTAGAGAAAAATTAGCAATGGAGAATTTTTATCTTGAGAGTGAGTAGAAAGGAGTTTCTAATTTGAGGTTGTCTAAAAAGTAATCTTTTTAAGAAATGAGACACGAATCCCGATAAAAAGCCCCGATAATAAGCATCGGGACACGCCCCGATTAAAAAAATCTCGCCTCGCAAAGCGAAGCGGGCGGGACAAGCATCGGGACAGGTTTCACAGCTTGCCCCGTGTATTTTACGGGGAATTTTCACAGATTATTTATTCTCCTTCGGCGAACAAGTTTGAACAATTACTTTTTAGACAAGCCCAAGAAAAAGATGCTTCTCTGCATTATCACAGATTAAAATAAGTTTTAAGCCAGTTCGTGTTCCTCAAGCCATCTTTGAGCATCAAGTGCTGCCATACAGCCAGTACCTGCGGCAGTTACTGCCTGTCTATAAACTTTATCGGCAACATCGCCGGCAGCAAACACACCTTCAATATTTGTATAGGTCGAACCCGGTTTAGTTATTAAATACCCTGTTTCATCCATATCAAGTTGACCTTTGAAAATTTCGGTATTCGGCTTATGACCGATTGCCATAAAAATTCCGTCTGCCTGAACTTCTGTGCTGGAACCATCCTTGGTATTTTGAAGTACTGCGCCGGTTACTACCTTTCTTCCATTTTCTTCTTTGCCTAAAATTTCTTTTACAATGGAATTTATAATGAATTTAATTTTGGGATTCTTCTTTGCTCTCTCAAGCATTATTCTTGACGCACGAAATTCATCTCTCCTATGCACAATATTTACTTCGCTTGCAAACTTCGTAAGATAAGTTGCTTCTTCCATCGCGGTATCGCCGCCGCCAATGACAAGTACTTTTTGATTCTTAAAGAAAAAGCCGTCGCATGTAGCACAAGCTGAAACTCCATAGCCCTTGTATTTTTCCTCGCTTGGAATTCCCAGCCATCTTGCCGATGCGCCGGTTGCAATTATCACAGAGTCGGTTGTATAAGTTTCATCATCAACCTTCACAGTAAAAGGTCGCTCGGAAAAATCAACTCCAGTTACATTCTTAAACATACACTTAGCACCAAAACGGCATGCCTGTTTTCTCATTATATCCATTAATTCGGGCCCCTGAATTCCGTTTTCAAAACCCGGATAATTTTCTACTTCTGTTGTAATTGTTAATTGTCCTCCGGGCTGTAGTCCTTCAAATACAATTGGATCTAAGTTTGCACGTGCAGCATATAAAGCAGCAGTTAATCCTGCAGGACCGGAACCAATAATAATTAATTTATGATGATTTTCAGCCATATATACAACTCCGTAAATTGGTATTAAAAAAAGCGCTTCAAATTTACTGAAATATTAGATGGAAAAATTACAATGGAGATTCAATCTTTAGAAAATAATATGAGCGACCGGTATTCAAGTGTTCAAAAGGAATTTTGCATTTCGGATTAATCCGGAAAGTTTTGTCCTTTTTACTGGGCTTTCTGAAAATTTTTCTTTGAACTGCACGGCTGTCATATTTTTCACTTTATTAAGCTCTAATTCTTTGATTAAATTCTGTTTAAAACTTTCCTCTCTGGTAACTTTTGAAAATTTTCTGTTCCACGGACAAACATCCTGACAGATATCACAGCCGAAAATCCAGTTTTCAAATTTGCCCGAAAATTCATTCGGAATTTCAGCTTTATTTTCAATCGTCAGGAAAGAAATACACTTGTTTGAATCAACAACATACTCATCAACAATTGCGTTAGTAGGACACGCATCAATGCAGGCAGAACAGGTTCCGCAAAAATCTTCAACCGGCAAACTATATTCGAACTCGTAATTTGTAATGCATGTTGCCAAAAAAATCCAGCTTCCGTAATCCCTGTTAATTACATTTGTATGTTTGCCAAGCCATCCTATCCCCGCTTTTACTGCCCACGCTTTATCCATAACCGGACCGGTGTCAACGTAAGTTTTCATTTCAAAACTTGGATTGAGTTCTTTCAGTTCGATATTCAGTTTGTCAAGCTTTTCCCATATTATTAAATGATAATCTTTCCCCCATGCATAGCGAGAAACTTTGCCAAAATTTTTTCTGCCGGTAAATTGTTTATCGCAAAAATAATTGAGTGCTAAAGAGATAACACTTTTCGCATCCGGCAGAATATTTTTAACATCCAATCTCTTTTCAAAATTACGCTGCATATATTCCATTGAAGCATGATAGCCTTTATCAAGCCACTTACGCAGCAGCTCAGTTTCTCTGTTTAATTTCTCAGCCGGTGCAAATCCGATAAGATCGAAACCAACTTCTTTTGCTTTTTCAATTACTGCCTGGTTACTCAACCGCATTAATTCCTTTCACAACCATTTCAATTCTTTTTGCTCTGCTTTAACATAAACATCAACATCGATAACTTTTACTTCGTATATGTCCAACCCTTTTCTTCCTTTTGCCAGTTCGCCGGTTCTAAGGTCAAATTCCCATCCGTGTACAGGACAAATCACTTTACAGTTTTCAACAAATCCTTCGTAAATTAGGTGCGTTTTTTGATGCGGACAAATATTACTGACGGCAAATATTTCTCCATTAATTTTAAATAAAGCTATTTCGATGTCATCTACAAAAAATTTTTTGCCGGAATTTTCTTTTAACTCATTAACAGTGCAGATTTTTTTCAACTCGTTCAATTTTGCATCTCACTTCAATTGCTCAAATTTTTCTTTTACCGAAAACCCCTTTTCCGTATGCTGAACTGCTGCTGCTACAGTAACAGGATCGTGCTCAAAAAATAGAATCCAATTTTCGTCAACCGCCCGCCGCAGAATGGTTTTCTTTTCTTCAACCGTCACAAGCGGCTGAAGATCGTAGCCCATAACGTAAGGAATGGGAATATGGGAAGTACACGGCATTAAATCGCTGCAGTAAAGAAGTACATTCGAGGAATCGGACACTTTCACCATTTGCTGCGAAAATGTGTGTCCGTTAATTACTAACAATTCAATTTCATCATCCAGCTGAGTTTGATTATCCAATAATTCAAGCATTCCATACTCATAAAGCGGCAAAAAACGGTTCGGGAAAAAACTTGCCCTGTCGCGGTCGGATGGATTTTTTGCCCACTCGAAATGCTTTCTTTGAACATAATATTTTGCATTGGGAAAAGTTGGAATCCATTTCCCGTCAACAAATTTTGTAGAACCGCCCGTGTGGTCAAAATGAAGATGCGTGATAATTACATCGGTAATGTCTTCGGGTTCAACATTTTTCTGCAATAAAGATGTGCTTAAAGATTTTTGTGACTGATCAACGCGGTAGATCCTTTTGAATTTTTCATCCCAGTTATTACCAAGTCCCGTATCAACTAAAATTTTTCTGCTGCCGCTTTGGAGAAGTAGCAATCTTGCCCCTAATGTTATTCTGTTCATTTCATCGGGCGGATTTGTTTTTTCCCATAGAGGGCGCGGAACCACACCAAACATTGCCCCGCCGTCCAAAGCAAAATTACCAGTCTCAATTGAACTCAGTTTGTATTTGCCTATTTGCATATCAAAATTTAGTTTGTTATTGAAAAAATAATTTTAGTTTACTTCTAAATATAAAAATAACACTAAGAGTATGAAAAATAAGATATACTTTTTGGTACTAATTATCTTAGCCGGAGTTTTCTTAATAAACTGCAGTTCCGGAAGTAAAACAAACATTCAGCGAAACTCCGCAAAAGAAATAAAGGTAATGACATTCAATATTCGTTACGGCAGTGCAGATGATGGCGAAAACAGATGGGAAAAAAGAAAATTTATTGTTTTCGAAACCATAAGAGAAAATTACCCCGACTTAATCGGTTTTCAGGAAGCCTTAAAATTCCAAATTGATGATTTATTGGGCGCACTGCCGCAATATTCTTTTACCGGCGTAGGAAGAGATGACGGGAAAACATCCGGCGAATACTCGTGCATTTTTTATTTACATAACAGGTTTATAGTTGATACAGCCGAAACATTCTGGTTTTCTGATACACCTAAAATTCCAGGTTCAAAAAGCTGGGGGAACGAAATAACAAGAATTTGTACATGGGGAAAATTATTCGACAAATTTTCCGGTAAAAATTTTTACATGTATAATCTTCACCTGGATCACATGTCGCAAAATTCCCGTGAAAAAAGTACGGAACTGCTTGTAAAAAAAATTTCGGGCAGGAATCCAAATCTGCCTCTGATCCTAACAGGTGATTTCAACGCCGGCGAAAATAACAAAGCAGTGCAAAATATTTTAAGCTACGGTTTAATTGATACTTACAGAACGCTTCACAAAAAAACCGCTAATGAAGGAACATTCAATGACTTTAAGGGTGATGATTCCAGTGATAAGATTGATTTTATTTTTATTTCAAAAAATTGGAAAGCGCTGGAATCAAAAATAATTAAGACGAACTGGAACGGAAGGTATCCTTCGGATCATTTCCCGGTTACCGCAGTGATCGGTTATTAAAAAGAAGGCTGCCTAAAAAAGAACTTTTTACGACAGCCTTTTCAAAGAACTAACAATTTTCTAAATACGGATCTGCTGCAATTAAAAGTCTATCTTCCCATTGCATCGAGAGCTTCTTTTTTCTTTAAAAGTGTATCTTTATCCTCGACATGTTTTGGATCGGGGATACAGCAATCAACCGGACAAACAGCAGCGCATTGAGGTTCATCATGAAATCCCACGCATTCAGTGCATTTATCCGGCACAATATAAAAAAAGTCAGTTGAGAAAAAACCAGTAGCGCCTGAAGGAGAGCCCTCATCACTATCGTGGAGTTGACCTCCTAATTCCCAGCTTGCACCTCCTTCATAAATTGCAGTATTAGGGCATTCAGGCTCGCACGCTCCGCAATTTATGCACTCATCGGTTATCATAATAGCCATAGCTTATTCTCCTGTAATATTAGACGAAATGAAATAATCGGCTTTGTTAAATAATTTGACGCCTGTAAAAATATCTTTCAAATTTATGCGAATAATAAGAAAACAGGGGATTAACTTCAAGCAATATAAGACAAGAACTCTTTTTTACCAGCTTCCGCTTGCACCTCCGCCGCCAAAAGAGCCTCCGCCGCCTGAAAAACCACCAAAACCACCTCCAAATCCGCCGCCTCCCCAGCCGCTGCTTCTTCTGCCGCTGCTGCCTATCATTGAACCTAATAGAAGCCATGTTCCTAATCCGCCGCCTCTTCTACGGGAAAGCAGAAAAATAATCAGAAATAAAATAAGATAAACAAACGGAAATTTTATTCGATCCGTCTCTTCTGTTTTTTTCTCGCTTGTATATTCGCCTTTAGTAGCCTCAATAATCGCATTCAATCCGGCAGCTATTCCAGAATAGTAATCTCCTTTTTTAAAATATGGACGCACTTCATTTCTTAAAATTGAACTTGCAAGTGCATCTGGCAATGCTCCCTCTAGACCATAGCCAACTTCAATTCTCATCTTGCGGTCGTTTTTAGCTACAAAGAAAAGAATGCCGTTATTATTTTTTCCTGTACCTATTTTGTTTTTTGATGCAACCTCATAAGTATACGATTCCAGCGGATAACCGTTTAACGTATAGATCATAAGAAATACAATTTGATTGGAGGTTGAGTCGTCGAAAGTTTTGAGTGCAGAATTTAAAGTGTAGAGTTCAGAGTTCGATAAAGTTGCGGTAAAATCATTCGCGTATTGTTTAAGAACCGGAATTTCCGGCTGCGCAATTAATAAACACGAAGCAAAAAATATCAGTAAAAATTTTTTCATCAATAAAAGTTCTCCATGCAACAATTCACATTCTGCACTCTACACTCTCCATTCTACATTATTCTTTATTTAGAACTGAACTTTAGGTGCTTGTTCCGCTCCCTCTTGCGCTTTGAAATATTGTTTCTCTTTAAAACCTGTCATGCCAGCAATAAAATTCGCAGGAAATTTTTTAGTAGTAGTATTATACGATTGAACTATTTGGTTAAATTTTTGTCTTTCTACAGTAATTCGGTTTTCCGTTCCTTCCAATTGAGCTTGAAGTGTAAGAAAATTTTCATTTGCTTTTAATTGAGGATAATTCTCTGCCACAACAAGCAGTCGTGAAAGAGCACTGCCTAATCCCTCCTGAGCCTGCTGAAATTTCTGAAATGCTTCAGGATCACTCAACTGGTCTGCGGATAATTTTATTTGTCCTACTTTTGCTCTTGCTTCCGTTACCGCCATGTAAGTCTCCTTCTCAAAATTTGCTACGCCTTTAACCGTAGCGACAAGATTTGGAATTAAATCTGCTCTTCTTTGATAAACATTTTCAACCTGGCTCCAAGCCTGGTTAACACCCTCGTTCAAACTAACCAGCTTATTGTACGTTCCAATTCCCCACAAAACCAGAATAGCAATTACAATAACAATAAATGCACCTGTTCCGCAGCCAATTAAAAGTCCTTTGTTTTTCATTCTTCCTCCTTTGTAAAATTTCCTCAATTAAAAAATTTAATCAGCATTAGCCGTAAAGGTACAAAAAGATTCACTACCATTGAAAATCTTGAAATTACATTCATTTTATCTTTGCATCTGACATTGCCTTATTCAGCAAATCAATCATATTTAGTTTTTCCGCCCATTCTTTCATATAATTCATATCTAAGGAATTGCCTTGAATTTTAATTACTCCCAAAATGTTGCGCCATTGCTGTTTGGAAATTTTACCACTAATTTTATACCGTTCAAGTTTGGTAAAAATAACTCTTCGGGAGAACAAAAGAATTAAGGGTTGAATTCTCGTCAAGAGAGTCCTTTTTTCTTATTTCAAATGTATCTCTTTGATACGGTTCTTCTTTTAAAACAAAAACATCTACTTTCATTGCGGTTTCAAGGTGAACTAAGTTAAAGGAAGACTTTGTTCATCGAACACCTTCACAATAAGTTTCAGAACCAAAATCATTTCGTTTTTATTCAACATAGTTTTGCTCAAGAAAAAAAGAAATCTATCAGCTAAATTTTTCCTGTAATGATATTCTACAAAAAGTAAATTCAATTCCTTTTTACTCAACCTCGGATTAGCTTTTGCGATTGCTCTTTTGGCTTAAAGAAAAGTCAAAGACGTCAAAGAAGCCATTTGAGTAAATCGTTTTGCATTGCTATCTTGTCTTTAAAGCATTATCTGGATTTTTCTGTATTTACATTTGTATCTTTATATGCGTTCTTTTGCTATTTAATTTGTTAAACTTCTTGACGGTGCCGGAATTCTTCCCCCTCTTCCCACAAAATTATCACACCTTAATTTCCTTACACTCATAACAGGTGCTTTTCCTAGAAGACCGCCGTAATCAACAAAATCGCCCACCTTTTTACCGAAAGCTGGAATTATCCTTACAGCAGTAGTTTTATCATTAATTACGCCGATCGCACATTCGTCAGCAATAATTCCCGCAATAGTTGACGAGGACGTATCACCCGGAATTGCAACCATATCCAATCCGACCGAGCAGACGGCAGTCATAGCTTCAAGTTTTTCCAGCGATAAATTGCCGGCTTGAACGGCTCTAATCATTCCCAAATCTTCACTTACAGGGATAAATGCACCGCTCAATCCCCCAACCGATGAACTTGCCATTAACCCGGCTTTTTTAACAGAATCGTTCAACATTGCCAGAGCGGCTGTTGTTCCGGGTGCTCCAACGTCTTCTACTCCCATTGCTTTCAGGATATCTGCAATACTATCGCCTTCTGCCGGAGTGGGGGCGAGAGAAATATCAACAATGCCAAACTGTACCCCGAGTTTTTCGGCTGTCTTTCTTCCAATTAATTCACCTGCCCGTGTGATCTTAAAAATGGTTTTCTTTATAACTTCGGAAAGTTGATGCAAATCGACTTTACCAGCTTCCTTAACAGCATCCAAAACTACTCCGGGTCCGCTAATACCAACATTAAGAACAACCTCCGGTTCACTTACACCGTGAAATGCACCGGCAACAAATGGATTATCTTCAACAGCATTTGCGAAAACTACAAGTTTTGCACAGCCGATTGAGTCATTATTCTTTGTCTTTTCTGCAGTCGATTTGATTACTTCTGACATCATTAAAACCGCATCCATATTAATGCCTGCTTTTGTAGAAGCAACATTAACACTCGAGCAGACTCTCTTTGTTTGTGACAGAGCTTCGGGAATCGATCTAATCAATTCCAGTTCTCCGTTTGTCATCCCCTTCTGAACCAGGGCCGAGTAACCGGCAAGATAATCGACGCCAATTTCTTCCGCTGCCTTGTCTAATATTTTTGCAATCTCTATAAATTCATCTTGCTTAAGTGAATCAAAAGGAATTGAAACCGGAGTTACAGAGATTCTTTTATTAGCAATTGAAATACCAAACTGTGATTCAACTTCTTTTGCAAGCTTAACATGATTTTTTCCGTACTTCAATATTTTATCATATATTTTTTGTTTGGCTACTTCAAGATTTCTATCGTGGCAGTCACGCAGACTTATTCCAAGAGTAACAGTTCTTATATCGAAATGTTCTATCTCCGTCATCCTAATCGTTTCGAGTATTTCTTCAAATTCGTACGGCATTGCTTTGTAAATTATTTATTGAAAGTTAACTAATATCAAATTCTGTGCATAAACTTAAAAACATCCTCATGCTGCAAATAAATTTTTATTTTTAGTTCTTCGGCAATTTTTGCCATATCCTTCTGCAATCCTTTTAAGTCTTTTGGCGAGGTTGATAAATCAACAATCATAATCATTGTAAAAAAATCACCCATTAATTTTTGAGAAAGATCTTGAATATCGCAGTTCGATTCTGCAATTGATTTTGTAATTGCAGCAACGATGCCCGGTTTATTCAGCCCGAACGCGGTTAAAATTACTCTGCCCGATGAAGTACTGCCTATAGGAAAGGAAACACTGCCCTCGCTCAACTTTTCAATTTTTTCTTTTACTTTTTGTTTTACAAGTTCAGGCGTTGCATTCTCACCTAATTCAGTAATAGTATCTAATGTAATTCTTCTAACTTCATCTTCGGATAATTTCACGGTTTGATTCCTTCATATTGTGTTTGAAGATAATGAAGTGCCTTATTTGAAATATCAATGTTTCTTTCACGGGCAAAATTTTCCGCATTCTGAACATTACCTCTATAAAATCTTAACCAAACTAACGTACCGGCAGTGAAGCCGTCAAAAATTCTATTTGCTGCAAAAGAATTAATTGTCCAGTAACCTGCTAACAGATTCCATCCCAAAGACAGAAATCCCGATAATAAATGTCCTGTGTATATTTGTCCTGCACCCGGCAAAATATAAGAAATTACCTTTGCAAAAGTAACTGAATATTTACTGTTCTCGACTTTGATGCAAAGTTTTTTTAGCGGATGTTGAGCATCAATTTTATCAAAAAATAAAGCAGCGGTTTTCCAATCATCTGCAAAAATATATGTCCAGCCCCGCCAGTAATTAATTGTATCTTTTTTCGTTTCGAAATATGAACTATTATCGAGGCTGTCCAGTAATTGTAAAGCTCTGTCGGTAGTTCTTCTTAATATATTCGTTCTAATGATTTGAATTTTCGAATCGAATTTTTGTTGATAGGTTTTAGAGTTCATTTCGGCAAGTGAAAAATATTTTACTGCATTATCGAAATGACCGCCGGCTTTATAACACAAACCTATTTGATAGTCGGACTGGTAAATAAAAATTTTTGATGAATCGAAAAACTGCAGCCGTTTATATTCAGTTATAGCATCAAAGTACTGCCCGGAATTGTAAAGATTATTCGCATAATCTAGCTGAAGTTTTAATTGGTTTTGGGATAATAATTTTGAGAATAAAATTAAAAAGAAAATAAAGAAAATTTTGTAATCGAAATTGAGCATATATTTTATTTTAGAAAATCGATAGACGGCAAAAAATAATTTCTCTTTTCAAAATACAATTTAACTTCTCTGTTGAAATCGAACTTTATTCCAGCATTGTATATTTGAGCCGAAGCAGCGGAGCCGTAAATATTTCCAGCATAAAAGAAAGCGGCAAGTCCGCCAAAAAGCCAGCCGCGGAAGTTATGGCCTGCTTTGAAATTATCAACAGCTAAAAAAGCAAGAAGCCCTGTTGCAGCAAACGCAGTAATACCATCGCCAATTTCACCGGTATAAATTTTCCCGGCACCGGGTATTACTGCCGAAAGGATTGCAGCTTTCAACGGATTTTTATATGCGGGGAATTTTTTCATCAAATAAAATTTTCTAATCCGAATTTTAACGGAATCATCGAAATAATGAAACATTTCCGAGCTATCCGGTAAAACAGAATTGTCGAAAAAATACGAGATCATTCCAAGTCTTTTTACTTCGGTAGAAAACTTATCCGGCATATAATTTTCTTGATTTACAGTCTGTCGAAAGCGTACATAGCCGCCGCCAAGAAATAAAGCTTTGTAAAATTCAAGGCGTGCATAATCTCCCAGTCCTCGGCTGAAAAATACTCCTTTAAAGTGATCAGCTGCTTCTGTAAATCTGTCAATTCTCAAAAGACTCTCGGCAAGTTTAAATCTTGCCGTGTCGTCACTCTCAACTTTAAGGTATGCTCTGTATTCTTCGGCTGCCCGCAGGTAATCATTTTGAGAAAAGAGATAATTTCCAAATTTTAATCTATTACCCGCAGAAAATAAATTGCTGTTACCCGGCTGTGTAAAAATTTCAACTGTAAAAAGAAAAAAGAAGAAAAGTATACGGACCTGTAAACAATCCACGAAGTGGCTCGCCTCTCGCCTTGATTCGGCGGAGCAGGCTCGCCTTAATTCGGCGGAGCGGATCGGCTTGACGAGGCGGACGATTCGGCGGAGCAAGTCAATTCTGATTAGTCCGCTTAAAAGCGTTTCACTTCGATGAATCATAATCTCCAACAACAATACCCCCGGGAATGTAAGTTATTTTATTAAAGATCAAAGTATAATTTTCAGGAGGGTCGAGCAATTTCCCGTTTGAGTAAAACGGATAATGATTCAAACCTTTTATTGGATTGAGGTCTCGAATGAACCTGTCCGCAAACATTAATCCTCCCTGAACTAAGTTGGTTTCTTTAACAGAGGCGACAAAAAAATTTGAACAGCTCGGATAAAACGGACAATTATCGCCGTCCAGATCCGAAATCAAGAAATAATAAGCATTTTTAATGCCTGATAAAAATTTTGTTCCTGGGCTGGCATTGCCGATTGCATAGTTTTTCTTTTCTTGTTTTTTAATTTCATAAGAGATTTCCGCACCGCTCCATCTGACCCAATCAGTCTGTGCGTGGAGCACAACAACAAAAAAAATAATTAAAGCAAAAAATTTTTTCATAATTAATCTTTGAGCAATTCACGGGCAATTACAATTTTCTGAATCTCAGATGTACCTTCGTAAATTTCCGTTATTTTAGCATCGCGCAGGTATCGTTCCACAAGGTATTCCCGAACATAGCCGTAGCCTCCATGAATTTGCACAGCTTCGAGTGCACATTCAACAGCGATTTTCGAAGCATATAATTTTGCCATAGCAGCTTCTTTGACAAATTTTTTGCCTGCATCTTTTAATGCAGCAGCTTGAAGTGTCAACAGCTTTGCAGCCTCTACTTTGACTGCCATATCGGCAAGTTTAAATTGAACAGCCTGATGATTTGCTATTTCAGTCCCAAATGCTTTACGTTCTTTTGCATATTTTCTTGCGGCTAAAAGGGATGCCTCAGCTATTCCAACTGCCTGTGCAGCTATGCCAATTCTTCCACCGTTCAAGGTTTCCATCGCAAAGTTAAATCCTTTTCCAACTTCCCAAACTATATTTTCTTCAGGCACCTCACAATTTTCAAAAGTAAGCGAGCATGTATCGGAACTTCTTATTCCGAGTTTATCTTCCTTAACACCATGAGCAAAGCCCAGTGTTCCTTTTTCAACTAAAAAAGTTGTAATTCCATGATGACGTTTTTCTTTGTCCGTCTGTGCCATCACAAGATAATAGTCGGCATTTACACCATTAGTTGTCCAATTTTTTATTCCATCGATTACCCACTTACTGCCGTTTTTATGAGCAAGCGTATGCTGCTGAGTTGCATCGCTGCCGGCTTCCGGTTCTGATAAAGCAAAAGCACCCAGTTTTTCACCTTTTGCCAAAGGACGCAGATAAGTATTTTTAATATAATCGCTTCCGTATTTTTCCAATCCGAAACAGACAAGCGAATTATTAACCGACATTATCACACCCACACTTGCATCAACTTTGCTTATTTCAATCATAGCAAGCACGTAAGAAACTGTGTCCAATCCGGCTCCGTCCCATTCAGGTGGAACCATCATTCCCATAAATCCGAGCTCACCCAATTTTTTTACTATTTCTGCAGGGAATTCAGCTTTTTTGTCTCTCTCAACCGCTGAAGGAGCTATTTCTGTTTCAGCAAATTCACGCGCTGTTTGCTGAATCATTAATTGTTCTTCCGTAAAATCAAAATTCATTTTTTACCTCATAATTAGTAAAGATTACTTTTGGTAATTCTTTTTTTCCAGCTCTGTCTGCAGTGGTGCAACAATACCGGCTGGGATGATTTCCTTTTGGGATTTCATCTAATTCTAAAAATAAATCATTCAAAATAAGTTTGCAACGAAACTGGAAACAATGAGACAGAATAAAATTCCTAAATTTTACAATTAGTCTTATTTTTGAGCACTGTAATAAAAATATATAATGATGCAGCAGGCAAAAAAGAAAATAGGATTGAAAGGACTTACACTGGAAGAACTGAGAGAGTATTTTAGTTCAATCGGACAACCGCAATACAGAGGTGATCAGGTATTTAACTGGATTTATAATCATCTTGCCCGGGATTTCGGTGAAATGAAAAATTTATCCAAAGAACTGCGTACTAATCTTGACGAAACATGCTCATTAAATTCTTTGGAATTAATCACAACTCAAAAATCAGATTCAACAGGTACACAAAAATTTTTATTTGCAACAACTGATAATCGCAAAATTGAATCAGTTTTAATTCCGGAAAAAGAAAGAAATACGCTTTGCATTTCCACTCAGGTCGGCTGTCCGCTGGATTGCAAATTTTGTGCTACCGGGTTAATGGGCTACAAACGAAATTTAACAGCAGGCGAAATTGTTGATCAATATTTATTTACGGCAAGAGAGATCGGCAAAGAAAAAATCACCAACATTGTTTACATGGGAATGGGAGAACCACTGCTGAATTTTGCATCTACCTTGAGCACTATTTCAATATTTACGAATGAATTGAACAAAGGATTAAGCAGGAATAGAATTACGATATCCACTGCAGGCATACCGTATAAAATAAAAGAATTAGCCGACAGCGGGCACAGGGTGAAACTCGCTTTTTCATTACACTCGGCATTTGATGAAATCAGAAATAAAATAATGCCCATAAACAGAAAATATCCCCTCAAAGAAAATGTGGATGCGTTGAAATATTATTCGAAGAAAACCGGCACAAGAATCACTTTCGAATATGTAATGTTAAGCGGACTTAACGACCGTGACGACGACATAAAGGCTTTGACAAAATTATGCAGCTCGCTGCCCTCCAAAGTAAATGTTATTCCTTTTAACAGCATTAAACACATGAACCCCTCAGGAATTTCTGCAGAACTAGAACCAACGCCGATGCACGAAATTCTTCGATTTGTCGAAAAACTTAGAAACAATAATATTACAGTTATGATTCGAAACACCCAGGGCGATGATATTGCTGCTGCGTGCGGACAGCTTGCTGTGAAATATTAACAATGAAAGTGGTATAATTTAACAACCAATTCATTGCAAAATATTTGTTTACCGAGAAGAGAAGCTACGCAATAGTATTATTATTGAACACTTGTCACCTTAGAATAATAAAATTCCTCCTCCTTAATTTTGTCGGTTTGTTTGTCCTTAATCAGTACAGTTACCCTCAGCTTCCCATCAGGCATTAGCTGATAGGTTAACCCGTCAAATATTGCGTGTTTATTTTTCAATTCAACGAGAGGAAAATCTATTGTCTGTTCTTTTTCCTCCCAACCTTTTAGATCATTGCCGAAATGTTTAAGCATAAATAAAAGTGTTTCATCGTGTTCGTTGATATACATAATTTCAGAAAATTGAATATGTCCGTTTCTTGCAAATCTAAACACACCCGTCATGTTATTCCCGTTTGCAGGCATCCAGTATTCTTCAATTGTTCCGTTCCACAATTCACCTTTCCATTCCCCGGTAAGCCAGCTCATTTTATTCAGCAAGGTTTCTGTTTTTTCTTTATCATTCTGTGCTGATATATTTATGCTGCAGAACAGACAAATTAGAGCCGGCCAGCAAATTATCACAAATGATTTCCAGTTTTTCATTTTTATCTCCTTAAAATAAAAATTTTTTAATTAATTTAATATTAAATTTCGTATTTGTCAATCAGCAGGTAAGCTTGATAACAACACCGAATTTCACTTAATTAAATAAAATTATTTTTCTTAACATTTAGTGTCTCTGAGATTTTCATTTATCTGCCGTTATCAGACAGATATTTCCTTTTATAAAGAAGCGGAGGAAAATCTATGAAGAATCTCGGCTTTGTTTATATTATTCTTGGAATTGTATTTGCCGCTGTTGGTTTTGGAGGTCAATATTCTTTCGTTTATTTAGGCATTGCATTTATAGTTCTGGGAATTTTTATAAAATTTCGTCCCAATAAAAAAGAAAAATAAAAGCATAAAGTTCTCTGCATTCATTTATGATTTTTCATTAATCTTAAAAGGTGAATACATTTGTCGTGGTTATACATTTTCATAGCGTCAATATTTGAAATTACCTGGGCTGTCGGTTTAAAATACAGTCAGGGTTTTACTCAAATAAAAGCAACCGTTCTGACTTTGATCAGCATGGCATTAACCTATGTTTTTCTTGCTTTGGGCGTAAAAAATCTTCCTATAGGAACTGCTTACGCTGTTTGGACTGGAATCGGCACGGTCGGCACAGCAGTTTATGGAATGATTTATTTCGATGAGCCTAAAGAAGTTTTACGTATTATATTCATTCTTTTAATATTTATCGGGGTTATCGGTTTACACCTCACCACAAAAACCAGTTCTTAATCGATGAAAAAATTATCACACGAAGAAATCTCTAAAAAAAGAAGCACGATAGAAACAATCCACAATGTAAAAAAACTTCCTGTTTATGTTGTGTTAAACAGCATCAGAAGCGCGTACAATGTCGGTTCTATTTTCAGAACTTCTGACGGGGCTATGATAGAAAAATTATATTTATGCGGTTACACTCCTTGCCCGCCTAAAAAAGAAGTTTTGAAGACGGCGCTCGGTTCTCAAAATAGTGTAAAGTGGGAATATGTAAGAAACCCAAAGGATGTAATTATTTCGTTAAAAGAAAAAGGAATAAAAATTTGTGCATTGGAACAAACCGATAAGAGCTTTCCCCACTACAAACTAAGCAAGCATGAATTTCCGCTGTGTCTGATAATTGGAAATGAAATTACAGGTGTTTCTCAAGAGCTTGTTGACCTTTGCGATTTTTCAATCGAGATACCGCAGTATGGAATTAAACAATCGCTGAATGTAGCAGTTGCCTACGGCATAGCAGTTTTCGATTTAAGACGAATTTACGACAGTTAAATTTAACTTGCAGAGGTAAAATACTCTGTTCCGTTCTCCTTAACGTGAATCATAAGCAAATTTGCCCGCACCAGATTTATTAGTGTTCTCGATGCTCTTCTTAATGAAATATTTGCAATGCTGCTCAGATCTTTTACGGTTATTTCTCCATTTTTTTCAAGGTAGTCGAAAACCGCTTTTTCATTTTTTCCAACGGTATATTTTTTAAGCGGAACTCCGGCTTTCTGAGTCTGCATAATCTTAATCATTTCTTTGCCTGCAAGAACGCTCTTATCATTTACACGCACATAGACAGCAGCGGAATTCAAATCAAGTTCGGGCAAAAAATCCTGTATTCTGTGAGGTTTATTTCTGGATTCATTAATATCAACTGCTAAAATTTCCTTTCTATCAATCTCAAATAATTCGAGAGAATATTTCACCGGCGGCTCACAGTATTTTTCGGCAGTTTCCCTAATTAATTCAGCATCACTTTTTTCACTTTCGACACCGTAAAGTGATTTATCATCGTCTACACCCAAAAGAATAACACCGCCGCGGGTATTTGCAAAAGCTATCATTTCTTTTGCAAACTTTTCATAGCTGGGAAATCTCTGCTTAAATTCTACGCGCAATCCTTCCCCTTGTTTAATCAGATCACGAACTTCATCGAGAGTCATAATGCTTTTTGAATTGATTTATTTTGATGTACTCTTTTGGTAGCTTTTTCCCAACGTTCTGTTCTTTCTGTATTCAAAGGAACCTGTATGTTAAAAATCAGCAAAAACATTAGAAGAATCGGCTATAAGGACAAGGAATCCATCTCCCTGCAACGATCAATCTTCAAGTTTAATCAAGCCCTTTCGTAAGATAAGTTTTACTTTATCAATTGTGTTTCCGGATCAAGATTGACTGCTTCGATATCCTTAAAATACTTAACAGTGCCAACTTTCAGTTCATAAGTAGCTGCTTCATCGCAAACAATAATACTTTTCGGATGAAGCTGCAAAGCACTAACAGTCCACATATGATTAACACCTTCCTCAACAACCTTTTGCAATGCACGTGCTTTATTGTGACCGCTTATAATCAACAAAATTTCCTCAGCATCAAGAACTGTCTTTACACCAACAGTTAAAGCCGTTTTGGGAACTTTATTAATATCGTTGTCAAAAAATCTTGAATTAGCAATTATTGTATCCATTGTAAGAGTTTTTACTCTTGTGAGCGAGCCTAAAGAGGAGCCAGGCTCATTAAAGGCTATGTGACCGTCCGGACCGATACCGCCGACAAATAATTTTATTCCGCCGCTTTCTTTAATTTTCTTTTCATAATCGCTGCATTCTTTTTCAAGGTCTTTTGCATTGCCGTTAAGTATGTTAACGTTTTTCTTATCAATATCAATATGCTTGAAAAAGTTATTCCACATAAAAGAGTGATAACTTTCGGGATGATCTTCGGGCAATCCGACATACTCATCCATATTGAAAGTTTTTACATACTTAAACGAAACATATCCTTGCTTGTTAAGATTAATTAATTCTCTATACATTCCAAGAGGGGATGAGCCGGTCGGCAGTCCCAACACAAAAAGTTTTCCCGGATTCGGATTGAAATCTTTGATTTTAGAGGCAACATAATTCGCCGCCCATTTTGATACTAAATCGTAAGAAGGTTGAATAATAAGTCGCATAGTAACTCCCGATATTTTTCTATGATAATTTATTTGGTTAATTGTGACAAGAACTATTTTATACGTTTAATTTTAAGTGAATCCGGCATAATACTTTTCGGCTTAGTGCTGTCATTACTTTGCTTTAAGGAATCTTTTACGGAAATAGATTCTTTCACGGCGGTTTTTGCTGTAAGTGAGTCGCCGTGTTCTTTTTCAGTAATAACATTAACCGAATCTTTACCAGTAGCCCCAGCAGCAGCGTTAAGCGAATCCTGCCTGGCTTTTTCTTTCATTAAAGCTTTTTGTTTTGCTGCCTCGTCAGCTTTTATCTTGTTTTGATATTCCTGCAGTTTTCCCTGAACTGCTTTTGCATATTCAGTTACAGGATATTTTTTAACAAGGGTATCATAAACCGCAGCGGCAGAATCGTTTCTTTCGAGATTGTCTTCATAAATCATTCCTATTGCCAGAAGCGATTTCGGTGCAAACGCGGATTTAGGATATTCACGGTAAACATTCCCATAATCGTTTATTGCTTCTTCATAATTTTTGTCAAAATATTTTTTTTCTGCGGTAAGATATTGCTTTTCCGCCGGATCGCTGCTTGATTCTACTTTAACTTTTCCCAGTATTTTAGCAACATCTGCGTGCAAGGGACTTTTTTCAAAATCATTATAAATTATGGAATACATACTGTCGGCAAGTTCCTTGCGGTTTTTCGTTTCATAGTACGAACCGAGAGCAAAATATACTTTATCAAGAATCGCTTTGCTGTTTGGATTATTGATTACGCTTTCATAGCAATGAAAAGCCGAATCCGGGAAATTCAATTCAGTAAAAAAGAGATTGCCCATATCGTAATAATTTTTAGATAAAAGAGCATTTAAGGAATCTGCAGAAAGAACGGGTCTATCGGGTTTTATAAGCCTTCCATTTTTAATTACATCTTTTATTTCTTTCACCTGTAGGATAGAAGCAGAAGAGACGGGCGCTTGTAATTTTTGCTGTGCCCAGTTAACCGCAGCCTGTAGTTTTTGAGTTTCAGCCATTCTTAATTGAGAATCGTTTGGCTGAGGATTGTCAATCCCTCTTTGAAAAGAGGGCTGATTCTGTTGTTGTGCTTGTTGCAGATTTTGCTGCTCTTCTTCCTGCATTTGCTGCAGCTTGGAGGCGGTGAGATAGTAATCTATAGAGTCCCTTTCAAAAGCAACAGGATCTTTTAAATAACGCAGTTGATCTTCAAATTTTCTGATTTGATCTTTCAGCCCGAAATATTTATTAAAAACTGTGATTCTAACGGCTGAAGTATCTTTAAATTCTTTCAGAGCAGCAGAAGAAGTGGTTTTTGCATAATATTTTTTTGCACTGTCAAAATCGGCAATTTTAAATTCATATATCTTCGCAATGTCGTAGCTTGCTTTGCCTCCGCTTTCAGTTTTACTGTAAGTCGAATCAACCATTGTCAAAACCTTAAGCGCATCATTTACTTTATTCTGGTTATAGTACAATTCACCGATTGCCAGGTTAATCTGGTCTAAATAATTTTTAAATTTATTATCATCTCTGAGATTTTCCAATTCGGTAAGACTTTCATCGAGTTTATTAAGTTTAATTAAAAGCCGTGCATGTTCAAATTTGCTTTTAAACTCTACATCAAAATTAGGCGAATAATTATCAATTTTTGAAAAAGCTTCTACAGCTTTATCATAATCTTTTATCTTTTCGTAAATAATTCCCAATTGATAAGCAACGAGAGCATTCACTTCATCGTTGTCGGATTTGTCCAAGAACTCTTTCGCTCTCGCCGCTGCATCATCGTACCTTTCTCTGTAAATTAAAAATGCGATTCGGGTTATTGATCCTTCGGTAAAAATTTTATCATCGCCGCTTTTCCTGGCAGTGCTAATAGTAGAATCAAGCAATGCAAGTCCTTCGTTAAAATTTCTTAGCTTAAGCTGCGTTTTTGCCAGCCACAATTGGCTTTCTAACGAATAATCATTCTCTTTTATGGATGCAAGTTCAAGAAATTTTCTTTGGGACTTAGCATATTCTTCTTGATAATAGAATGCTTTCCCGATAATAAAAAGAGCATCCTGAAAGTAAGCGGAGTTTTTATCGAATTGTAAAATTTTCGAACATTTTTCAATTACTTTAGTAAGGTCTTGTTTCTGCTGGGCGGTTACTGGAATAGTTTTGAAATCGAAAGGGTCTTTAACCGCTTTTTCGATGTCGCTTTCAATCTGATTAAACAAAGTTGAAGCGTTGTAATATGTGTTGAAATAAACTGTAAAATTTTCCCACAATCCGCACGAGTTTAAGATTAAAATCAGGGCAAACAAAACAAGCATCTTCACCGAGTGAAAATTCCTTTTAATCATTTTTTCTTACTCCGTAACTTAATTACAGTGCAGCTTTGCCCGATTCGTCAGTCCTTATTCTAATTGCGTCTTCAATATCCGAGATGAAAATTTTTCCGTCTCCAACCTGTCCGGTTTTAGCAGTACGTAAAATAGCATCTATAATCTTCTCAGCCATATCATCCTCAGCCACAATTTCTATTTTAATTTTGGGAATAAATTCAATTTGATATTCACTACCACGGTAAGTTTCCTTATGTCCTTTTTGTCTTCCATAGCCGCGTACTTCAGTAATTGTCATCCCGTGAACACCTTCATCAAGAAGTGCTTCCTTTACTTCGTCCAATTTAAATGGTCTGATTAGAGCTTCTATTTTTTTCATCATTACTCGCTAAGTTAATTTGCCGTGACAATTTTTATATTTTTTACCGCTGCCGCAAGGGCATGGATCATTTCTTCCTACTTTTGCTTCGACACGAACCGGCTGTGGTTTACCTCTGCGAACAGCCTCGCCGTCAACTGGTTGGGCATGAAGCCCCATATTTGTCACATTATCTTTTATTGTACTAATCCGCTGCGCCTGAACTCTTCTTCTGGTCTGAACTTCATCTGGCATTTGAGGGAAGAACTTAAATACAAATGATATTACCTCATTCCTTATTTGTTCGAGCAGAGCGAGGAATAAATTAAACGCCTCGGCTTTATACTCAAGCAGCGGATCTTTCTGACCATAAGCTCTCAAGCCAATTCCTTCTTTCAGATCATCCATCTCGCGCAGATGTTCTTTCCATTTTTCATCAATTACACTTAATACTGCATACCTTTCAAGCCGCGCCATTAATTCAGAACCAAGCATCTCTTCTTTTCTTTTATAAAAATCTTTAGCAGCAGTCATTATCTTATCGATAACGCCGTCTTTGCCGATATCCTGAAAAACCTGAGGTTCAATACGAATGTCCACTAAAAGATGCTGCAGTACTTCATCATGAATTGCATCAATATTGCCTTCATCATAATATTTATTTACAAGTTCGGTTACGTATTCGTTTAAATATTCGAGCACTTCGTCTTTGAGTCTTTCACCTTCGAGCGCCTGTCTCCTTCTATTATAAATAACTTCTCTTTGCTGGTTCATTACATCGTCAAACTCGAGCAGTCGTTTTCGGATAGCAAAATTATTCTCTTCAACTTTTTTCTGTGCTCTTTCCACAGATTTTGTAATCAAAGGATGCTGAATTGCTTCTCCGTCTTCCATACCCATTCTGCTCATAACGCTTGTAATTCTATCGCTTCCAAACAGCCGCATCAGATCATCTTCGAGTGAAATAAAAAATTTGGAAGTGCCGGGATCTCCCTGCCGTCCCGAGCGACCTCGAAGCTGTCTGTCAATTCTTCTCGATTCATGGCGTTCGGTACCGAGAATATACAAGCCTCCTTTTTCCTTAACACCTGCACCAAGCTTAATATCGGTTCCTCTTCCTGCCATATTTGTTGCAATGGTAACGGCACCGGGCTGCCCTGCAAAAGCAACAATTTCTGCTTCTCTCTGATGCTGTTTTGCATTCAAAACATTATGTGCTATACCCTGTCTTTTAAGCATTCTGCTCAAAGTTTCGGAAACTTCAACGCTCGTAGTACCAACGAGAACAGGCCTCCTTTCTTCCTTCAATTCTTTTATCTTTTCGATTACGGCATTGTACTTTTCACGTTTGGTTCTGTAAATGGCATCGTCCTGATCTTCCCTTATGACCGGTTTATTGGTAGGAATAACAACTACTTCTAATTTATATATCTGATAAAATTCCGTTTCTTCTGTTTCTGCGGTGCCGGTCATGCCGGCTAATTTTTTGTAAAGCCGGAAGTAATTTTGAAGTGTGATTGTCGCAAGTGTCTGCGTATCTCTTTCCACCTTAACGGACTCTTTTGCTTCAATTGCCTGATGAAGTCCGTCTGAATATCTTCTGCCTGGAAGCAAACGTCCGGTAAATTCATCGACAATGGCAATTTTGCCGTCTTCGGTAACAACATATTCCACATCTTTTTCAAACAGAGTATATGCTTTAAGCAATTGGTGGATTGTATGAATCCGGTCTGATCTTTCGGAGTAAAGATGATAAAGTTCGTCTTTCTTTTTAATTTTCTCTTCGGGAGTTAGCCCATCATCATTTTCAATTTTACTTATTTCCAATCCTAAATCCGGCAGCACAAAAAACTCTTTGCCTTCTGAAGAACCAAGAGCAAGCTCCTCGCGCCCTTTTTCCGTAATATCGATTTGATTAGTCTTCTCTTCTATGGCATAATAAAGCTCTTCATCAATTTCAGGCATTCTCTTTGCATTTTCTTTAAGGAATTCAAGTTCGGTTTGCTGCATAAGCTTTTTGTTATCGGCTTCACTAAGCAGCTTTAATAATTTTTTATTTTTAGGATAACCGCGGTGCGCACGCAAAAGATTAATTCCAGCTAATTCCCTGTCTTTCCCGTTGCCGGAATTCAATAACGTTTCGGCTTCATTAACAATATTTGCAACGAGATTTGCCTGCTTTCTAAACAACCGTTCAACCACCGGTTTCATTTCATCGAATTTATGTTCGGCTACTTCAACAGGACCGGAGATAATAAGCGGTGTTCTCGCCTCATCAATTAATACTGAATCAACCTCATCTACGATAGCGTAATTGTGTCCTCTTTGCACACAGTTTTCTTTTGTGATCGCCATATTATCGCGGAGGTAATCAAAACCAAATTCGTTATTCGTACCGTATGTTATATCGCAGTTGTATTGTTTAATACGTTCTTCGTTGTTCATTGTATTCAAAATGCAGCCAACCGTCAATCCGTGGAATTTATAAATTTCTCCCATCCATTCCGAGTCTCTTTTTGCCAGATAATCATTTACGGTTATCAGATGAACTCCTCTTCCGGTAAGTGCATTCAGGTAAATAGGAAGCGTAGCAACAAGAGTTTTTCCTTCGCCGGTTGCCATTTCTGCAACTTTGCCCTGGTGAAGAACAATCGCACCAATTAATTGAACATCGAACGGTATCATATCCCAGGTAATTTTATTGCCAGCTACTTCCCATGATTTGCCGACGAGCCTGCGGCAGGTATCTTTTACAACCGCAAATGCCTCGGGAAGTATTTCGTCTAAAATTTCGTCGTATTTCTCGTCGAGCTGTGACTCAAGCTCCTCAATCTGGTCGTAAATATCATGCCTGTCCCCCTCTAAAACATCCTTTTTTAATTTGGCTTTCAGTTCTTCGATTTGTTTTCTGAGGTCTTCGGTTTCCGAATTAATTTTATTTTTGAATTCAATTGTTTTTTGCCTTAATTCATCATCAGAAAGGTCTTTCAGAGTGCCGTAAATCTCGTTTATTTCGTCGACTATCGGATACAAATCTTTCAATGCGCGTGTATTTTTATCTCCAAAAATCTTCTTTACTACTTTCTCGAACATCAAAATCTCCTTGTTTTTCAAAAATTAAATTAAATAAAGGGTTTCTGAAATGCAATGAAATGAGGTTTCCGCTAAAGCTACAACATCAAAAAAGCTTTAGTCCTTTAATTAATTGTTGGATTCAACAAATATCATTCGTCATTAGATTATGTTATTTTTATACATAATTATTTCGGAAGATAAAAGAATATTAATTTGAAAAAATCTCAAGTAACATTTTCCAAAGATTTTGTTAATAAAGTGATTGAGTATACCGAAGGGTTTTTCGATTCAGCAAGATTCGATAAATTATTGCATGGTTTTGAAGCTGAGCTTCAGAAATATTACTTCAACAAAACTACCGAGTCGAATCTGCTTAGAATATTCACTTCTCTTTTTGACAGAATATCTTTTTTCAACGACTGTATTCAATACCCCCATCATACCGAAATTGTTTGTGCAATAGCTTCAAGCAGTAATTACTTGACCGATATTACTGTGCGTAATCCGGAATATTTATATCAGCTTTTCGATCAAAACTATCTGAACAAACCAATTGAAGAGCAGCAGTTAATAAATGAAATTTCCGGCAGCATTAACAATTACACCTCCTTCCAATCCAAATTAAATTTTTACAGACAATTAAAGAAAAGGTACATTCTTAAAATAGGAATTGCAGATATTCTTGGAATAAAAAATTTAGAAGAAACGATCAATCAGCTTTCTATTCTTGCTGTTGGAATTAATAAGTCTTTGTTTGAATTATGTTTCGAAGAAACCTCAAAAAAATACAATCTGAATTCCGTGGAGGAAAAATATTGCTTAGTCTCTTTAGGCAAATTAGGAGGAGGTGAAATCAATTATAGTTCCGACGTTGATCTCATGCTTTTTTATGATGAAGATTGTCAGATAACGACAAAACCTCAAAAAAATTACAGCGAAATTTTATCTGAAGCAGCACTTTTGTTTATCAAATCCTCCACGGCAATTTCCGACAGAGGCTATATTTACCGAGTTGATTTCAGACTTAGACCAGACGGAAAAAATTCTCCCATTTGCCAGTCAATCAGTGATTATCTTAGATACTACGAAACACGCGGTGAGGATTGGGAAAGACAGATGCTAATCAAAATGAATTTTGTTGGAGGAAGCAAAGCATTATTTGATAAATTCAAGAGATATATAACATCGTTTGTATACCCATCGAGCTTCCTAATTTCGCCGAAGGAACAAATAAAAAGAATAAAGATAAACATTGAACGCAGTATTGAAGGGAAAAAAGACGTAAAACTTTTTTCCGGCGGGATCCGTGATATAGAATTTTCAGTTCAGGTTCTGCAGCTTCTTAACGGCGGCAGAAATCCATCAATTCAATCCGGCAATACATTAAACGCAATTAGGTTTTTAACTCAATACAATTTTTTAGATGAAAAAGAAGCGAATCAGTTTATTGAATCGTACATACTTTACCGTAAAATAGAGCACTTCTTACAATTAATGAACGATACGCAGACACATACAATTCCTCAGAAGGGAGAAATTCTTTTTAAGCTGGTTAATTATTTAGGATTATCGAGTACAAAAGAATTCAATTCATTAATCGACAAAAGCAGAACAAAAATAAAAAAGATATACGACGGAATATTGAGCGAAAAAAGTCCGGTAAACCGAAATCAGCCGCTTCATGGGTGGAAAGAAGTCGACTGGGTTAATATCAATTTTTCAAATGCAAAATCTTCCCTTAGAAATCTGAGGTTTCTACAATCGGGTACCGGCTTACTCGAAAAAAAAGAATTTGACAGCCGTACAATTGACTTATTCAACAAAATATCAAACACACTTTACAAATATCTTGTAAAGTCTGTCAACCCCGATAAAACACTCGATAACTTTTCTAAAATTATTCGTTCCTCAACATTTCCTTCGGTTTGGTATACAGAGTTGACTAACAGCGGTTTGTTCAAAAAAATATTGAGAATCTGTGAATACAGCCAAAAGGGAGTAGACCTTCTGTTCCTTGACAGAAAACTGGGAGATACAGTTTTAACTCATCTTGTTTTTGTAAAAAATATCGCAGAGTATTTCGAAACTCTTTCGATAAATCAGATTCAATTTATTTTGGCTGTTCAGTATACTTTAGGCTTGATCAAACATCAAAAATTATCGAGAGTTCTAACTAAGTTTTTGCTCTTCAGGCTGAGTAATAAATGCAAAAGCATAAATTTTGAGGGTGAATACTTTATTGCAGCACTTGGAAGCTTCGGTACCGAAGAGATGACTTTTAATTCCGATTTGGATTTAATTGTTGTCTGCAAAGATTCAAAACAACTGCCGGAAGCAAATAACATATTCCAAAAATTTTTAGCAGATATAAAATCCGAAATGTCACCGTTCCAAGTCGATTTCAGACTTCGTCCCGAAGGTAAAAGCAGCAACATTGTTTGGGATATTGAAAATTACTCGGACTATTTAAACAAGCGTGCAAGGGTCTGGGAATTTCAGGCTTTATCAAAAATAAGATTTGTATTTGGAAATACACCACTTTACAAAAGATTTTTAGACACAATACAGCATCGTATTGCATGTATTACAACGGAAGAAATTATTGACAGTATAACAGACATGCACGAAAAAGTCGGCAGAGAATTTAACTCTTCAGTGACAGTTTCATTTAATGTAAAGAAGGAAAAAGGAAGTCTTTTAACAATTGACTTTATTTTAACTTTTATGCAGTTAACCTCTCCGAAAGACTTCATAAAAAATTGCGGACTTACAACGTCAAGAAAAATCTTGTTATTTAAGAATAGTTTTTCAGTCTCCGAAGAGAGCAAAATATTGCTGAATAATTATAACCTCTTAAAAAATGTTGAGGTAACAATTCAAAATTTGTTTAACACAGGCAGTCAAAATATTCCTTCGGATGCTCAAAGGAAAAAAGAGTTAGCCCGCTTTCTTAAATTTGCAAACGGGAAAGATTTTGAGAGAGCTTTGAGCGAGAGTGCAAAAACAACATTAAAAATCTTTCGGAACACTGTAACAAAAAAATAAATGTGTCATTAACAAAAGTTGTTCGGTCGGGTCGCCAGACTACGCCGAACTCTGATGAGCGGGATTTCAATATTTCAATTTTTACAAGTTATCAGATTCTGATAACCTTAGTAACACTGCATTACCTTCATAAAACCCGACCTTATTACCTTATCGATAGAAGGGCAAATAAAGCCAAATATAGAACAAACTAATTTTGTTGTTAATGCTATATTATGATTTACGCACTTGTCCCGATGCTTTTTATCGGGGCTTATCCCGCCCGCTCCGCTTCGCTTTGCGAGGCGAGATGCCTGTCCCGATGCGTGTCCCGATGTCTTCTATCGGGGTCTTTTATCGGGGCGTGTCCCGATGCGTGTCCCGATGTCTTCTATCGGGGTCTTTTATCGGAGCTTTTTATCGGGGTTTTTTATCGGGGCGTGTCCCGATGCTTTTTATCGGGGTTAGAAACC
>DYLN01000256.1 GCA_020722085.1 Melioribacter roseus | reverse complement strand
CGCTTGCGGAATTGCAGATGAATTAACAAGAATAGAGAGACAAATCCTTGATATAAGTCGGGACAGGGCATTAAAAAATAAACTGGGACAGGTGGAGTTGAATGAGAGGCAGATGAAGGCTATTGCTTACCTGCAAAAAGAGGAGAAGATTACAAATAAAAATTTTCAAAAATTATTTCCAAAATTCAACAGAAAAACTCTTGCACGGGATTTGAAAGACCTTGCGGATAAGAAACTGATAAGAATGAAGGGAGAGAAAAAAGGTGTTTACTACGAACTCAATATTTGAGACATTTTATGGGACATTTTATGGGACAAAAATGACCCGATTAAATTAACTCATTCACAAAATTAAAATTAACCAATAAAAAAATGACCGACCCAAAACAATTAGTACAAAAACTATGGAATTACTGCGACATACTCCGAGATGACGGCTTGTCCTACGGCGACTATGTGGAGCAGCTCACATTCCTTTTGTTTTTGAAGATGGATGACGAGCGGACTAAGCCGCCGTTCAACAAGAAATCGGATATTCCGAAAGAGTATAACTGGCAGTCCCTGCTTGAAAAAGACGGGGCTGAACTGGAAGCGCATTACATTAATCTCCTCCAGGAGCTTGGAAAAGAAGAAGGCATTATCGGCGTTATTTTCAGGAAAGCCCAGAACCGGATACAAGACCCTGCCAAATTAAGACGGCTTATAGTAGAATTAATCAATAAAGAAAACTGGCTGAATCTTGAAGCGGACGTTAAAGGGGACGCTTACGAGGGATTACTTGAGAAAAATGCGGCTGACGTCAAAGGCGGTGCCGGACAGTATTTCACGCCGAGACCCTTGATTGATGCGATAGTTGAAGTCATGAAGCCTGAGCCGGGGATGAAGATACACGACCCGGCCTGTGGAACCGGCGGGTTTTTGCTTTCAGCTTACAATTACATTTCAAAAAACTACTCTCTTGACAGAGACCAAAAACAAGAACTCAAACACAAAACATTCACAGGTAATGAAATAGTTCCTATGGCAGCGCGTCTTTGCGTTATGAATCTTTACCTGCACGGCATAAACGGAGAAGAAAACCCTGTTAAAGTTGAGGATTCACTGAAAAAAAATCCCGGCGGGATTTATGAAATGATTTTAACGAATCCTCCGTTCGGCAAAAAATCATCGGAAACAATAGTAACCGAAGAAGGCAAAACCGCAAAAAAAGATATGACTATTTTAAGAGACGACTTCTGGGCGAAAACAAGCAACAAACAGCTTAACTTCCTCCAGCATGTGAGAAGCATACTAAAAATTAACGGAAAAGCAGCAATCGTGCTTCCGGACAATGTTTTATTTGAAGGCGGGGCAGGGGAAACAGTCAGAAAAAAATTGATGCAGACATGTGATTTACACACAATCTTACGGCTCCCAACAGGACTATTTTATGCACAGGGCGTTAAAGCAAATGTTCTGTTTTTTGATAAAAAAGAAGCATCGGAAAAGCCATGGACTTCAAAGATATGGATTTATGATTTAAGAACAAACACACATTTCACACTGAAAGAAAACCCGCTGAAATTTGAAGACCTAAAGGATTTCATTAAATGCTATAATCCGGAAAATCGTTTCAACAGAAAAGAAACCGAAAGATTCAAATGCTTTGATTATGAAGATATATTGAAAAGAGATAAAACAAATCTTGATATTTTCTGGCTGAAAGATGAAAATTTAGAGGATTTAAATAAACTGCATTCACCGGATATTATCGCAAATGAAATGGTAAAAGATTTAGAGGATGCTTTAGAGCAATTAAAAGAAATTTCCGAACATAATTGATGATTCAGA
>DYLN01000255.1 GCA_020722085.1 Melioribacter roseus | reverse complement strand
ACAGTAATCAGCGAATAGATTGATTAGATGATTAGTTGTGGTGGGTCAGACGTCCACGTCTGACAATTGGAAAATCAAGAGATTCCCAATAGAAACATTCGGAAATAGCAGAATTCGGGTGTTCGCAAATTCGTCACTACAAATACATTGAAAAAGTTTCATCTGAATTCTTTGAATAAAATAATTTTATGAGATTGGGAAAGGAATTGCGGGCTACTTTTCTGTTAAATTACACCGAAGTTTGAGCGGGGCAGAATGCTTTAATTACTAGTGAAAGCTTTAATGAATATACCCTTTGTTAGCCGTTTGGTGTTTATTTTCCTGATTTTCTTCTGTTGTCGTCTTTGCATAACATTTGGCAATTGTCAGCAGTTGTCTTCCCGCCTAAATGCCAAGGTGTAATGTGGTCGCCTTCCATTTCTTCAATTTCATAGCGTTCTTTGCATACTGGGCAAATTCCTTTTTGTCTTTCGTATGCTTCTCGTTTCTGATTTGGACTAAATGCTCTAATGTTCAGATATTTTTCTTTTCGGGTCAATACAAAAGTGTAAATACCTTTCTTGTTCTGAACATCTTCGTCAAGCATCAGTTTAGTAATTTCTTCTTCGAGTTTCTTTGAGTCAAATTTTTGGTCTTTGAACTCGTTGTATAATTCGCCCCATTTTATACCTTTCATTTCTTTGCGATACTTTGGGAAAGTAGCTTTTACCCAGTTTATAACCGCTTGAAAGTAAAACCAAAGTTCATTTGCGTTTGGCTCGTGTTGGTTCTTTGACATATACTCCTTGATACTGCCTTTTGAAATCCAATCTATTGCAGTTTCAAGATATTCCTGTCTGTTTGCTGAACCTGTTAAATATTCGTCCCCAATTTTTGGTCTACTATTTTTTGAAAAGTAGCGTTTAGCATCAGAAACCCACGAACCTGAATAAACTGCGTTTCTTAATTCTTGCGGTGTTAAAACTTTACCAGCGATATTAATTGTCTCAAACCAATCTAATTTTTCACTGTCTGTGCCAGAGCAGTAATAAACCATTAATGTATAGTTTAATATTTGGTCTTGTTTGTCTTTTGGTAAATTATGAAACGCTAAACCATCGATTGAAAAATCACCGTTTACATATTGGCAAATTGAAATAGTTCTTTGCTGTCCGTCAATAACTTCAAAGTTGCCGTCTTCACGAACCGCCCAATACATTACGTTTAAGGGGAAATTTTTTTGTAAAGTGTTTATTACTGCGTTCCGTTCTTTTTCGTCATAAACAAATTCACGTTGATATTGCGGACGAATATCTAATTTACCACCAAAGCCAACAACACCGTTTTCTTCGTTGTCTTGATAACCATTTGTTAAGTCACGGACTGTAATTTCTTTAAGTTCTATGTTCATTTTTGCACTTTCTTATTTTTGATTAAAATTCTTCTGTAAACTTCCTTACCATTCAAAGTTGCATCACTTTTTCCACCTTTCCAGTAACCACCATCCATATTTTGGTCGTTATGTCTTGACCAACCAATAATCTCAAATTGTTCAGGGTTATATTTATCTAAAAATGTTATCGGAACTCCCATCGCACCTTCATAATCCATCGGAATGTCTTTCGTCTTATCAACATTAATTGCTTCAAAGTTTTCATAAGTCGGATATTCTTCGGGATTGTAATTTTTATAAAGTATCAGCTCTTCGTGTCGTTTTGAAATGTCAAGATTAGTAAACCAATGAACCCCCGAAACTCGTATCATTCCTTCTTTGTGGTCGCCAGCCGAAGCGTAATCTTCATAGTGTTTATTTATAAAATGTGCTGCCCCACCTTTAAAACCATATCCTAACCA
>DYLN01000097.1 GCA_020722085.1 Melioribacter roseus | reverse complement strand
TACAGGCATTTCCGGTCCGCAATGGTACTTCGATGAAGGGTATATCTCCTCAATTTTACTTATGGGCGGACTGCATTTATATTATGAAGACGCTGATTTATACACCGACCGGCTTGGTGTTGCTGTTTTCAATATGCAGTTCAGAGATAACTGGGGATACGAATTTGATTTTCTTTTCGGAAAGTCCAAGGACTCTAATGTTCTATATGATTCTTATGAAATTGATTTCAATTCGTGGTACAATATTTCTCCCGGATGGGACGCTAATTTATACGGCGGCTACGCTAATACTTACAAT
This sequence comes from Melioribacter roseus, assembly GCA_020722085.1. Lineage (GTDB taxonomy): Bacteria > Bacteroidota > Ignavibacteria > Ignavibacteriales > Melioribacteraceae > Pyranulibacter. The sequence goes on along the minus strand of DYLN01000097.1, from coordinate 12,022 downwards.
TTCTCCAGAGATTATTTAGCCTTTTATACTTGGCTTGGCACTTCAATATCATGGAAAGCAATGGACATACTTGAGTTAGGAGGCTCATATAATATGTATGTTGAAGGAAATCCCAACGGCAGTGTCGAAGATATTACTTACAACGCACGCCCTTATTTTTCATTAACACCAATTAACGATTTTAACATAAGGATTTACTTTGATGACGTTTTTGTCAAATCAAAAGATCAAAACACGCAGGTAATTCTCGGTATACTTTTCTCCTATCAATTCTTGCCTAAAAGCTGGATATATTTTGTATGGAATGAAATTAGAGAAAGACAGGATATTTTTGATTTATCGGGATTGTATAAAGGCAATAAATTTAATTTGCTTGACAGAGCTTCGGTTTTCAAAATAAAATATCTCTATTACTTTTAATATGTTGACTATTGCTCAAACATTATTAATTTATATCGCAGCAAAATTTGGATTTTTTATGTCTTTTCGTTTTATAGACCACCCAGCAGATATAGCAGTTGAAGTAGAAGCGGAAACTTTAGAAGGTTTATTTGAAGATGCAGCATTTGCTTTGAAAGAAGCTTCCTGCGAAACTCAAAACGTTAATAGCAGCAAAAGCCTGTCCACCAACTTGCCCTCCAAAATCGTAACAAAGGAGAAAGCCTTAGCGAAGGTGGTAAAAATTATCGAGTGCAGCGAAGAAAATCTTGAATTACTCCTTGCAGAATTTCTAAACGAGTTGAATTTTTATATTCAATCCGGCAAATGGATTTTTCATTCTATTAACAAAATAAATGTCACTCAATCCGGAAATAAATTTAATCTTACTTGCCAATTAACAGGGAATAAAATGAACCGTAATAATTTTATGATTAAGGAAGAAATAAAAGCAGTCACTTTCCATCAAATGAAAATTGAGAAGAAAAATAATAAATTTTTTACGAGAGTTATATTTGATATTTAGGTTTGGACTGAATCGAGGCAATTATGAAAATACATGGAATAGAAATAAAAAAAATTAACGATAATCTGTGGGAAATTCCAAAATCTGGCGGGATGCTTGTACCCGGCAGAATTTATACATCCCAAAACATGCTGGAAACAACACTGCAAACTGACGAGGCTATTAAACAGGTGATAAATGTTGCCCACCTTCCTGGAATACAAAAATACAGTCTTGCAATGCCAGATATTCATTGGGGCTACGGCTTTCCAATTGGCGGCGTTGCCGCAACAGATTTAAACAACGGGGTGATTTCTCCCGGTGGAGTTGGCTACGATATTAATTGCGGAGTCCGTCTTGCAAAAACAAATCTTCGAAATAATGAAGTAAAAAATAAAATTCAAAAACTTATTGAAAACCTTTTTAACAATATTCCAACCGGAGTTGGTGCAAAAGGCGCAATCAAAAAACTTTCAGTTAGTGAAATAAAACGAATTTTAAGAAACGGTGCCGGATGGGCGGTTGAAAACGGCTTCGGCAGCAAAGAGGATTTATTATTAACCGAAGAAACCGGATGTCTGGCTGATGCAGATCCGGAGACAGTAAGCGAACGTGCAATTGAACGTGGTGTGGATCAGGCTGGAACACTTGGTTCCGGGAATCATTTCCTCGAAGTCGATATCGTCGAAGAAATTTACGATGGAACCAAAGCAGAAATCTTCGGCTTATTCAAGGATCAAATAGTTATTCAAATTCACACCGGCTCAAGAGGGTTAGGCTACCAGATATGCGATGATTACTTAAAAATTCTCCTTCAGGCAGAGAAAAAATTCGGTTTTAATTTGCCCGACAAACAATTAGCTTGCGCACCAATTCAATCTGGTGAAGGACAAAATTATTTACGGGCAATGAGATGTGCTGCTAATTTCGCATGGAACAACCGGCAGGTCATAATGTATCTTGCAAAAAAAAGTTTTAAAGAAACATTTAGCATATCCGAAAACGAGCTTGGCTTCAATTTAATTTACGATGTATGCCATAACATTGCAAAAATAGAGGAGCATGAGGTTGACGGCATAAGAAAAAAAGTTTGTGTCCACCGCAAAGGCGCAACAAGGGCTTTTCCTCCAGGCAGTAAGTTCATTCCTGACAGATATAGAAATACGGGGCAGCCAGTTTTGATCCCTGGTGACATGGGCAGATATTCGTTCGTTTCTGCCGGAACAAAAAAAGCTATGGAAGAAACATTCGGCAGCTCATGTCACGGTGCCGGAAGAGTTCAAAGCCGTCACAAAGCAATGAAAGAAGCTAAGGGAAGGGACCTGTTGAAAGAATTAACCGAGCAGGGTATCGTTATTCAAGCTAAAGGATTTAAAACAATAGCAGAAGAAATGCCCTTCGCGTACAAAGATGTTTCAGAAGTTGTTGATGTAATGCATTATACCGGTATCAGCACAAAAGTTGCAAAGCTAAAACCGATTGGAGTGATTAAAGGATAAACAGCAAACTGGATTTTGGAATTAATTAGGTCATTTATTATCAGTCAATAGTTTGTTAGCTCATCCATCAAAAATCCAGCTTCGTTAAAAAACAATTTCGCTCGTCAAAGTCGGGCGACCAGACAAATCTTATTTCGAAATTTCTTTCATTTTTATTTGATCAATTCTCGCTGCAACTTCAGCACTTTCTTTCGGGGTCAGATTAAGCTGTTTAATTTGAGATAATTCCGTATCGGCTTCAGTATAGAGACCCAGCTCTATTAAAATGTCGGCAAAGTACAATCTGTCTTCCACCAAATTTTTTGTTGAAGGATACTTCCGGTAAGTTTCTTTAGCAAAAATTACTGCACTTTCTTTATAACCGTTTTCTGCAAGCTGTTTTGCACCGTTAAGTCTTTTAATTCCCAAGTCACTAAAAGGGAGCAAGGCAGATTTTGCAGCAGTTATTTCTTTTCCATAAACAGCGGTGTTTTTAAGATTGCTATTTTCCTCAATTTTAGGAACATTTCTTATTTCCTCCATTGCCAAAGCAAGAAGCAAATCATTAATTGAGATTTTCTTTATTAGATTTATTCCGACTGCAGAATTAGCACCTAAGATAAATTTACTACCGCCGCGTGAAAGCTGGATGAATGCTTTGTTCCCGGTTGTAATCAAATCGTCGCCATTCAACTTGTCGCCGGGTTTAACAGGCATCCACATCTCGCTCGTCCCTTTTATAACCTGCACGTCGCCGGAAACTTTTTCTACGGTAAAATCCTGAGAAAAAATCATCCCGGCAGAAAATATCAAGAATATTATTAACTTTTTCATCGTTCCTCCTAAAACTTATTTTTAATAAACATCATAAATTTCCACTTTGCCTTTTGCAAGTCCGAGATCATCAATTGCTTCTTTGTTAAATTTTTCTACTCCTCTGGACCACGCTTCGTCAAAATTAGTTAACATTGTTGTTTCGATCGGAAGCCAGACTTCATCTTTTCCATCGGCATTTTTTCTTACAAAATATTTTTTATCGTTATTGGTTATCAATTGAGCCTGATCGGGAGAAAGTTCGGTATCAAACATCAGATTAACGTGGCTGATGCTGTTCACTGCTTTGTAATCTACAAATGCAGTTTGTATTCCAACGCTTTCCAAAATACTGCTGAAAGCCGAACTAAAATCATCACAGTCTCCGCCTTTTAATTGCAGAGTCTCACTCAAGAACTGAACTTTTTCAGCCGAGGCACGCGGGTCAGCAACATAAGACATTCCCTTAACAAAATTGTTAAACAATATTTTTGCTTTTTCAAAAATCTCTGTCTCCGGTTTATCTTTAAATAAAAGCCGGTTATCCGAAAGGATTTCCTTCGCATACTTTTCGGCAAATCTTAAATTCCTTCTAACAAAATATCTGAGATGGGAAACATTACCGTCCCAGCTGTTTACATCATTCACCAAAATTGGTTTTTGAAGAATATCATCCGGCACATTATTAACCGTTGTTACATAAAAATTAATTTGTGCTATCTCGCGTTTAGAAAGGTTTTCGGCTTTTTCATTAAGAACTATAAAAAAAGGAACATCTGCAGTATCGTGCGGTGCTATGCTTACAGCAGGCGAATAAACTTTTCCATCCGTTACACCATCCACGAAGCATGCAGGTTTAACAGTAACTTTCTTATCACTAATGTTGATTACTTTTCCTTTGGCTATTGGATAAGTAAGATACTCTTCCGAAAATGTAGGATAAATTTCATTAAGTATTTCTACGCTATTCATTTTTACCAGCTTTTCCGGAGAAAACGATAAGGCAAAATTTAAGCTTGTGTAAATTCTATCAATAGAATATCTATTGTTGATAATATTGTAGATCCCTTCCGACAAAAATTTAGATAACGACTGCTGCGATGTTCTATCGGAAAAATATTTCGTTGCACCTATTGTTATGCTGTAAGGGCTGAAAGAAAGATTAACAGCCGGCTGCAAGGCACAAATAAAGGGATCCTGATATTTATCATGCAGCATATTTAAGCCGAACGAGATTATGCCCCCAAATAATTCTGCAGACGTATTGATGCCCAACTGAAAGGACGAGTTTGTTTCAATTGCAGAACTAAAGGAAAAATTGTTGAAAGAATTATAGTCAATTAAAAAAACAGTTCCTTTATTTTTTTTAACAGAATATTCAGAGATTTCCTTTTGATCTTCAATCGTCACAAGATTTTGTGAAAAAATTCCCAATCTTAACTGCTCAAAAATCTGATATGAAATTCCTACATCACCGCGGAGAAAATTATTATTTGTTACTTCGGTATTGGTTGTAATATAATTAAGCGTATCTGAGAAATGCGGCTCGGGCTGTTCTTCTTTAAATTCCTGTGTAAAATATCTTAGCGAAAGTCCCGCAGTAAATTTATCATTAAAATTATGTGAATATCCGAAGCCGAATAATTCCTGATAGCTAAGATTTGTTTTCAGTTCCGTTTCCACATCTACGTCATTCTGCAGACGTAAAACGATGCCTGAAGAAAAGGAAAATTGTTTCAGGTAGCCCGGCGTATATCTCAGGTAAAAATATTGCGAATCAAATCTTTTGGAAAGCGAAACAGAATAAAGATTCCCATCAGCATTTGATGAAATTGAATTTGCAAGAGTTAAAGAAAACTCCCAATCTCTCGTCAAATTAAAATTAGCGCTGTTTGATTCTAAGCCGTTCAATCTAAATCCCGAGTTTAAATTATTTTGTACGTTTCCAAATGAATCGTACGATTGCTGTGCCAACAATTCGAATTGGTTTACAGTTATTATCAAAAACAATACAATAAAAGTACTAATTCGGTAATTGGACCCTGATATTGTGAATACTCTGAGAAACAATTAGGTTATCTTTTAGTAATTGATTGTTTTGAAATTGTATTTCAATGCGTCTGATTAAAGTTACAACAACCTGCTGCTGATTTTGAAGCGGCAATTGTTCGAATAGATTTGCAGGTAAATTAACGCTGCCATCATCTGCTGTTGTTACTTTGTAATAAGGGAAAATATCTCTTTTAACCGGATCGAAAATGCCTATAACAATATATATTTTACCCGAATTTATGCCGTTCCAATTAATTTCTACTCTTAAGTTTTTCTTTGCTCTTGTTCCCTGAAGATTCAAATGTCCGATAATTTGCTGCGGAGTAGGAATATCAAACTCAACATGATTTCCCATTTGACCGCCGAGCCTAAAATTAATCTTAGAGTCGTAAGGGAAATCCGAAAGTCCATGAGTATGTGTCATACTGCTGCCTCTTAATTCGAAATGAAATCCGAGCAGAGTATCAACCATTATACCATTATCCATGTAGCGCATTCTAAAAGGAACTTTATTTGCGGGAATATTATCAAACCATACTGTGCCCGGCATTCTTGTTTGGTATCCTACTAACCGTCCGTGGGAATTTCTAATCGAAAGGCTCTTATCAAAAAAATCGGCAGTATAATTTGAAATCATTGTTGATTGATTGCCGATCGAATTCCGTATCCCGCTTACATTTATCACTGCCGACTTATCGGTAACCGGCTGAATAATCCCTGTTGAATCGTATCCATTGGAATAAACAAAAGTAGAAGGCTCTGGCGAAGCGGTCTCGATTTGAATTCCCTGATCATTAATTGAAGTATCGTTAACCAGCTCGGTAGGCAAAGGTTTACCGCAGGAAAAAAACAGAACAACAGTTATAACAAAAGCAATATTTCTAAAAAATTTATTCATCGCATTAAAAATTATAATCGGTTTTTATCATATTCAATTAATAAATAAATAGGAAAGCGGGAAAAACTTGTCCCGCTTTCAAAGATAACCTAATTATACTTTATTTCACCATGTAAGGAACACCCCATGTATTTTCCTCAACGGCAGCATCACTATCATAGACTGATGCGTGAGCTAACGCATTAACTACCGCATGTCTATAACCGCCGTGCATGTTGGTATACCATTTCCCTTCAAAAACTCTTGTATATGAACCGCCGTTGTTAGTTTCGGAAACCAAATTTAATCTTGCTTTCTCTCTTCCAAGTCCACCTAACATTGCACCATGAGTTATTGTAACAAAATCGGTATCTGCATAAGCACTTTGGAGTTCAACCTGCACGGTAACCGGCTGATGCATACCAAATATCGGAAGCATTGGTCTGTTTCCATGTTCTCCAGATTGTCCGTTTCCATAACCGCTGCCGCTGCCGGAACCCATGTGATCGTTTCCTCCGCCCATGTTACCATTACCGTTTCCCATATTGCCGTTACCCTGACCGAGATTTCCGTTATTTTGTCCAGCTACCGAGTTATCATTGCTCCGAGGACCTCTATCAAAGAAAAAGCTATTGGGCGAATCAATTACTAAAGTTGAACCATCGGGAGCAATTAAAGTAAGTTTTGTTATTATTACTCCGGATGCTTCGGTTCCGCCTTCGGGCAGAGAAATTGCAGATATTCTCCAATCGACCAGATTATCGCCTGTGTTATCTACTTTTACATATAGAATTTTCCGTGTGATAACAGTTGTGAAATCTTTTATTACTAAAGTATCAGGAAGTGGATAGCCGCTCCTTGTAGTTGTCTCGGATGTAAAAGAAGCAAATATAAACAATTTACCGTTATAAGTAGAAGTTAAGGTTCCAACAGCAGTCGAATCACTGTAATCGATTGTTAATTGCCTGTCGACCAGTTCCATCCTTTGTCCAACTTTAATAGGATAAAGTCCTTTGCCAAGCTGACTGCCGGAAAGACTCATTGCTTCCTGCTCATTATAATTATCTTCAAATGATTGTACCGATTGGTCATCGTTGGTTATTTTTTCCAAAGCTTGATGAAGATTAGTCCCTCCATTTGGTGAAACAATAGAATCTTCATTTTTGCAGCCTGACATTGCAAAAACAAAGAATACAAACAATCCTAAAACTGCTGAATAAGAAATTAGCCGTCTCATTTCGATCTCCTTTTTGTGAGTTTGACATTCTGTTTGCTTCCGGTAATGCACATAATATGCCAGACAATTAAACTCACAAAAAATTAGAATTTTCCTCAAAAACCGATCTTTTTAAAAAATAATTTGCCTGGAAAAAATTACAAAATGCCTGGAATCGATTTTATTCAGGGGAATTCATAATAAGATATTTTATCGTTTCATCTAAATAGAAATGAAATTTAGCGGGCAGATTTTTGTACTTGGAAATTATTGCCGGTTTAATCTCTTCGAAAGCTTTTGCTGGATATTTTTCAATATCCTTTGTTAAATTTTTTAAGTATAACTTGGCTTTGGATTCAACTCTGTCTAATACACTTTCATCGTCCGAATCCGCAAGTTTTTTAACAGCATCTTCAAGGTTAAAACCGCTTTCGTAAAACAATTTAAAGAACACACCGCGCAAATTTTCAGCGACAACTGTCCTGCTTAAGTTATTCATCTCGAGTGATGTTTCGTTAATTGAAGAATGTGAAAAGCCTTTTTCTCTCAAAGATTCAAGTATTAAAGCTTCCATTCCAGCTTGATCTATTTTGACAATTCCCTCTGGCAAGTCCTGAAGTTTTATGATATTTCTGTTTTCCAAACCGGCTAAAATTACCGCGCGTTTTAACACAGATTCCAGTTCTCTTACATTTCCTTTCCACTCGTTTGACTTCAAAGCATCCATAGCAGACTTTGAAATAAGCATGTTCTCATTTTCATTTTTAACAAAATAAGAAGCAAGCATTTCAATATCTTCTTTTCTTTCGCGAAGAGGAGGCATAGTTATTTTAATTACATTAAGACGGTAATAGAGGTCTTCCCTAAATTTTTTTTCTTTTACAAGCTGTTCGAGATTTTTATTTGTAGCAGCAATAATTCTAACATCCACTTTTACATTTTGCGTGGAACCGACTTTTGCCAGCTCGCCAAATTGAATTACCCTTAAAAGTTTTGCTTGGAAATTTTCGCTTGTCTCGCCTATCTCATCTAAAAAAATTGTTCCTTTATCTGCAGTTTCGAATTTCCCTTTTTTATCTGCAACTGCATTTGTAAAAGAACCCTTTACATGCCCGAACAGCTCACTTTCTAAAAGTGATTCGGTCAAAGCTGCACAATTAACGGCAACAAAATCATTCTCACTTCTTTTGCTTAATTTATGAATTGCTCTTGCAGCTAATTCTTTCCCACTGCCGCTTTCACCTTCAAGAAGAACTGTCGCATCGCTTTGTGCAACTTTTGTGATTAATCTTGTTATTTCATCCATTTGCCGGCTTTTATAAACAAGTCCATGAAAATTGACAAAGCCGGTTTTCACATCTGTCTCCGCTGGCTCTTCATTTAGCTGTTCTTTCTTAAGTTTTTCAACCTCACTTTTCAGGTGATTTATTTTGATGATCAATTCATTTGGCTGTGAATCTTCGGAAAGATTTAATTCTTCCTGAAGTTTTTTCAATTGTTCTTCCTTTCTTTTCAAGGAAAGTTTAAGAAGCTCGGATTGAGTTAGCGTTTCCTTCAAGTAGATTTTATTTTCAAGGACATACGAAAGAGTATCGAAAAAAACTAAAAATAATAACGGCATAAAAAAAGCTGCATAGTTAAATTGTATGTAGAAGGCATGAATAAGAACTAAAGACAAAATCAAAAACACAACAACAGCAGTTAAATATATTTTGAGAATATTCTTATTAATATTGGCTTGAGTTAAAAAAACGAGCAGAAGAAGAAAAATTACAAGCACGAAAGATTTCGCTTGGTAATTTAATTCTCTTCCGGTTAAAATATTATCCAGAGCAAAAGCATGAACGGCAAGTCCGGGCAATTCGTCGTCGTAGTTTGTTTCCACATGTTTAGAGATTGACGGATCGGTAACACCGATAAGTATAACTTTATTTTTGAAGCTGTTTAGCTCATCACTATTATTATTAATCATAGAAAAGAATGTGATAAGGTTGTAATGTTTAAAATTTTTCCAGCTGTTGTAAAAATTCACTTCAATCATATTACCTATTCTTTTATTCATATATCCGGCAAGTACCGACGAGAATGATTGTTCGTAATAATTACCTGCTGCAATTTTTGCTGGGATATAAATTCCATCTTCGGCGATGTAGTTCAGATGTCCGGATTTTAAAGAAGGGTCTAAATATTTCGGCTGTGAATAAATTACGGAATCCGATGAATTTCCGTTGCTCTCCTTAAGATTTACTACAACAGAAGAAAGCACAACATTCCCGGCTTTTTTTAATTCATCATTAAGCAAATCATTATAAATCGACTGAACTGCAGACCTATCGGAAAGCATCACTTCCAAACCAATAGCTTTTACTTTTTGTGCCGAAAGTTTATTTATCAGCAAAGCATAGTAACTTCTTTTAAGGGGCCAGCCCCCTAGTTTCTGCAGATCGTTAGAAGTGATGTTAATTAAAACAATGTTTGTATCCAGATTTTTTGAAGGCAATGCACGATAAAATAATTTTTCAAAATCTTTATTCAATTCATTTGAAAAGCCTTTAGATAATAAAACGAATAGCAAGCCCGCCGCTATACACGCAAGATAAATTCTTTTTTTGTATTTCAACAGACTTTGAAACTTGTCCATTATAGATATATGTCTTAGGTTTGCTGATTAATTTTTGTCACTAAAAATTGCAAAGGATAAAATAATGAAAAGAACAATAAACAACTTAGCTGTTTTTACTGAAGGCAGTCCGGAAAAAAAGCCGATCGTTTTCGTACATGGTTTCCCTTACGATCATACAATGTGGAATTTTCAAATTGAAGCACTTAAAAACGATTATTACTGCATTACATACGACATAAGAGGGCTGGGAGAAAGTTATGTTGGTGACGGGCAATTTACAATGGAAGCGTATGTACAGGATTTGTTTTCTATTGTTAAGGAATTAAATCTCGATAAATCGGTCTTATGCGGACTTTCAATGGGAGGATACATTTCTTTTAGAGCAGCAGAAATTGATCAATCAAAATTTTCCGGATTTATTTTTATGGATACAAAACCCGGTGCAGACGATAACACCGCAAAATTGAAACGTGCAGCAGCAATTAATCAGATTAACACCGAAGGATTGATTCCTTTTACAGATGCGTTTGTAAAAAATACTTTTGCAGATATTTCACTAAATGAAAAAAAGGAACTTGTTGAAGATACACTCAAAAAATCTTACAAGCATAATCCGGTTGGAGTGAAGGGCGCACTTATTGCGATGCTGAGCAGAACGGACACGACAAACTTTCTTCAGAAAATAAAATTACCTTCTTTATTAATCTGCGGTTCTTTTGATACTCTAACGCCGCCGACATTAATGAGAGAAATTGCTGGGAAAATCCCGGGTTCGGAATTTGCAATCGTACCTCGTGCCGGACACATGTCACCGCTTGAAAATCCCGATAACGTAAACGATTTGGTAAAAGGATTTTTGGAAAGAAGGATTGCCGGTAAATAAGGTATTGCTTATATCATTAATCCCAAATTATGCAACAGCATTCGAAACTTGTCCCGCTTCTTGCAAAGAAAGTAACTGAATTTGTGTTAATAGAATACAGATGACACAGATGTAACAGATAACCATTGTCCCGATAAAGTCGGGGGAAAGATAATCAAGGCAGAAAAAGCAAGAATAAGATAAAGAGGAAAATCTGTAAATAAACAAAGTAAAAAGAGAAGGAATGTAGACGAGTTACAAGTCATTGTGCAAAATATAATTTTCTAATGCATAATTTGGGTTAAAAATTTATATGCACACTTAAATGACTTTTTTAAGTACGAAAACATTGTTGGCAGAAATAAAGAGATTAAACAAATTATTTCGGTACTTAAAAGTGTATCGCAAACAGATTCTATTGTTTTAATTACAGGTGAAAGCGGTAGGGGAAAAGAACTAGCTGCACGTGCAATACATCTTAACAGCTCAAGAAAAAAAGGACCTTTTATTGCTGTTAATTGCAGTGCGTTTGTTGAATCACTTATTGAAAGTGAATTGTTTGGACACGAAAAAGGTGCATTTACTGGAGCAATAAAAACTAAAATTGGAAAGTTTGAATTAGCACAAGGTGGAACTCTATTTCTTGATGAAATTGGTGATCTATCTCTTGCAGTTCAGACAAAACTTTTAAGAGTTTTAGAAACACGGGAGTTCGAAAGAGTTACGGTAATAAATTAATAAAAATGGATGATAGAATAATTGCAGCAACAAATAAAAATAGAACCAAGTAATATCAACATATTAAATCCCAAAATTTAATTTTACTACAATTATAAGCTGCAAAGAACAGATTCTAGATGCTGTAAAGTTGTTCTTTAACCAACTTTTGATTTTGCATTAAATACAATTTTCTATAAAAACCATTTTTATCCAATAATTCTTTATGAGAACCTTTCTCAATAATCTTCCCATTCGATAAAACCAGGATGTTATCGAACATTTCCATTTGAACAAGACGATGAGTAATTAAAATGATTCCATATCTGCTGCGTAGTTGTGCAATTGTTTCAAGAATTTTTCTTTCGGTAATATTATCAACCTGCGAAGTAATCTCATCAAGAATCAATATTTTAGAATTGCGTAGAAGTGCTCTTGCTA
>DYLN01000254.1 GCA_020722085.1 Melioribacter roseus | reverse complement strand
GGACTTTCACCAGTGAGCAGACGATGACTTATCAGGACACACCACGCATTGTTAGCCCGTATTTATTCAGATTCAGTCTCGTTTTTTTCATTACCCAATTTTTGGAGAATATCCATAATTTGTTCTGGTGAAATGTTTTTTTCATTTTCTTCTTCATCAGGGTATCTATCTTGTTGTAGAGCAATGGCAGATAGCCTATTTCTTGCATAATCCTGAATAGTTGCATTAACTTGTGGCTCTTTCATAATGCTCTTATACAATAGACTTGCCTTTTCAAGATTGGAAACTGATTCGTAGGCTTGAGCCAAAGTAGTTCTAACTGCCATTTGACTAACGTCATGTTGATATTGATCTTGATAATCAACAGCAAGGGCTTTTTCAAGATATTTGATTGCATTATCACTTTTACCTTGTTTAAGCAACAACTCTCCAAGCACATAGTTTAATTGTTGGCTTAATGGATTTAAGCGCAAGCCTGATTTGAGAACATCCTCGGCTGTGTCTATTTCGCCATGTTTAATCATTAAGCTTGCGTATTCAGACCATACTTTTATCTCATAAGGTAACTTGTGGCTAACTTCTTCAAAGGCGGATTTTAAATTTACGAAATCTTGTTCTGTTAACTCAATTCCGTCAAATAAATCTTCATAAAATACCACTGGACGCCAACTTCTGACAAATTGCTGAGGTTTATTTTTGCGCCAGTTTTCAATAAATTCCTTTGCTTCAAGCGGACGCCCCAGAGAATAGAGCGCTTTTACTTTGTTTGCAATAAGGTCTGGATCGTCTGGGAAACAAGAAAGACCCCGTTCAATAATTTCAATGCCAAGTTGAGGATTTTTTAATCTTAGGGCTTCTGAAAACGCATTATGAAAATCCGCGTAATCGCCAAGTAGATTTTGCGCAATGGCAGATTTAAGGGCTTCTGTTGCGCCAATCGTGTCCCCTGCTCTCCTTAATTTCTCTGCAAGCATTTGGGCTTCTTCAATTGAAGCAAGCCTTTGTATTGTGCTAATAGACTTAAATGTGTCTTGGCTTTCTAGCCAAGGATACCTATTGATTAACTCTCGTACATCTGACAGGTCTTTTTGTAAATGATCTACATCGTCACTAATTTCTTGTTGAACTTTTATGGCACGACTTTGTACGTTATCTAATATCTCTTTGCCTTGGTCTAACAATAATTGAATATCTGCTTGACTTTTTATAAATTGTTTCTGGACTTCATCGCCAATGCGAGAGCCTAAAGATTCCTTTATCATTTGGGCGCGCACTTCAGATTGAGTAAAAATCGACTCACGAAGGTTGTTGATTTCAGTGTCAATATTTTGTAATCGTTGAAGACCTAATGCGCCCAATAATGCTAATATTGCAGCACTACCAACAACCTGAATGATTGATTGGGTTTCTGGCGCAACTTGATTTTGAGACTCTTTGAGTGCTTCAATTGCTTGCTGATGTAGATTTGATTGTTTGAGAACTGATTCTAAAGCATTATTAACAAGGGCCTTGTCGGCAAGATTAGTTGTTAATAATGTTTTTGACAACTCGGATATTTGCGAATTCGATTCTTGAAGAGCAATAATCAGAGATTCGTTTGTGGGTTGGCGGAAAAAATATGGAAGTGCCCCAAAAACAAAAATTAGCACAGCGGTTGGTAATAAAGTTGCAAATACCATGAAAGAAAATTGTTTTTTTATTTGGTCGCTTAAACGCTTTTCGGCTGTTGATACGTATGAAGACAAAGTATCTGTCGGTTTGTTTTTCTCTTCTGATTCTCTCATTTGGTTATCTCCTCGTATGATATGTTTTGTTGGCGCCAGTTCGCCAACCCTTGACAAA
>DYLN01000096.1 GCA_020722085.1 Melioribacter roseus | reverse complement strand
CCTCAATCGGCGGTTAAAAAAACTCTTAGTTATCTTTCTGATAAAAAGGCATTTCAAAAAGCCCTTGACTTTTTGGGTTGATTAATGTATATTATTTAGAACTTTTTACACCTTTTTATCCCCCTTTTGGGCAAGGGGTTTTTTTATTGTTAATTAATTTTAAAGATGACTAAGAAAGATAAATCTGATATTAAGTCTCATAAAACACTTCTTCTTGGGACAGAAGATAAAGAGCTGGAAAAGTTTGATTTAATAGAAATTCAAAAACAGTCTTGGAAAAAATTTATTGACCAAAGCCTTCGAGAGATCATCAATGAATTTTTTCCTATCGATGACTATACCGGCAAAAAGTTTACTCTTTATTTTAAAGACCTTTATTTTGGCGAACCTCGTTATGATCTTAATCTTTGTTTAGAAAAAAAACTTACCTACGAGAAACCGGTTTATCTAAAACTGACTCTATTAAATAAAAAAACCGGGAGCGAAAAGACTCAAGATGTCTATTTTTTTAATCTGCCTAAAATGACAGAAAGAGGAACCTTTATTATCAACGGGATCGAAAGAGCGATTATTAATCAAATTGCCCGCTCTCCCGGAGTCTATTTTACTGCCGATATAGATAAGATCACTCACCAGACGATTTATAATGCGGAGATTAGACCGTATATCGGAGCCTGGATCGATATTACGATAAACAAAAATAATCTTATTGAGATGAAAGTTAACAAAAGAAGAAAATTTTTAGCCTCGGTTTTTTTGAAGGTATTTAATGACGAAACTAACAACGAACTTTTATTTTATTTTAAAAATCTTGATAAACAATTAATAGAAAAATATTTGCTGCCCACCTTTAAAAAAGATAGTACGAAAAATAAAGATGAAGCGGTTCTGGAGATTTATCGCAAAATTAAACCCGGTGAGCCTTTAATACTGGATAATGCTTATGAAACATTAAACAGTCTTTTTTTTAATAATCGCCGTTATTCTTTATCGGCTACCGGCCGTTATAAAATAAACAAAAAACTTAATCTTAATCTGAAAATCGAAAAAGAAAATTATCTTTTAACAAAAACAGATATTATTGAGACCATTAAATATCTTTTAAATCTGACGGTTGGCAAAGGAAATTTTGATGACATTGATCATTTAAGTAATCGTTATCTGCGAACAGTTGATGAGTTGGTCGGTATGTATGGAATTCGCGTCGGTATGCTACGGGTAGAGCGAGAGATTAAAGAAAGAATGAGTTTGGTTGGTGGAGAAACAAAGGTTTCTCCGGCGCAGATAGTTAATTCAAAGCCGTTGACGATCAGCATTAACTCCTTTTTCCGCACCAGTCAGCTGTCAACAATAGTCGATCAAACCAATCCCTTATCAGAACTTGATAATTTGCGTCGGGTAACGGTTGGAGGACCGGGCGGAATTCAAAAAGAAAGAGCCGCCTTTTCCATTCGTGATATCTCTAGCTCCCAATATGGAAGAATCTGTCCTATTAGATCACCAGAAGGAGCTAATATTGGTGTGGTTACCTATCTGGCGCTATATGCTAAGGTAAACAAATATGGTTTTATTGAAACTCCTTATCGCAAATTAATCAAGGAAAAATCTGACGGAAAAACAAAGGTGAGGATTTCTGACGAGATTATCTACCTGCAGGCTGATGATGAAGAAAACTATCACATTACCTCAGCTAATGTAACTGTTGACAAAAACAACTATATATTAGACAAGAATATTGTTGCTCGTTATCAGGGAGAGATAAGCGAGATTCCGATCGAAAAGCTAGATCTTATTGATATCTCACCAAGACAGATTGTTGGTGCCTCTGCCGGTCTGATTCCTTTTTTGCAGAATGATGACGCCAGCCGGGCTTTGATGGGAACTCACATGCAGTGCCAAGCCGTCCCCTTGGTTAAACCAAGACAACCGCTGATTGGCACGGGTTTAGAAAAAAAGATTGCTTCAGAGATGAAAAGAACTGTTTTTGCTCCGGAAGACGGAGTGGTTAAGTATGTTGATGGTGAGCAGATTGTTTATAAAGGAAAAAGTGGAAAGGTTTATAAATTCTCCTTAGAGAGATTTAAAAGAACTAATAAAGATGTTGTTTTTGATCAGCGGCCGAAAGTTGATCTTAATCAAAAATTAAAAAAAGGTCAGGTTTTAATCGATGGGCCGGCAACAGACGATGGTCGATTGGCATTAGGTCAAAATCTTGTTGTTGCTTATACTTCTTTAAATGGTTTAGGTTATGAAGATGGTTTTGTTATTTCGGAAAGATTGGTAAAAGAAGATCTTTTAACCTCGGTAACCATGGAAGAGTTTATTGCCGATCTGGTTGATACTAAACTTGGACCGGAAGAGCTAACGCGGGATATTCCCAATGTTCGTGAAGAACTGCTTCAAAATCTTGATAAAAACGGTCTCATCTTAGTCGGCACCGAAGTGGAAGGAGGCAATATTTTAGTTGGAAAAGTGGCTCCAAAAGGAGAAAAAGAATTAACAGCCGAAGAAAGATTGCTTCGGGCAATTTTTGGTGAAAAAGCCAAAGACGTTAAGGATACCTCCTTACGGGTGCCTTATGGAAAAAAAGGGACGGTGGTTAATATTCAAACCATTGATGCCAAAAAGGATCCGAACGAACTAGAACCGAGTATTTTAAAGAGGATTATAATCAATACAGCCAGTTTAAGAAAAATTTCTGTGGGAGATAAATTGGCCGGGCGTCATGGTAATAAGGGAGTTATTTCTCGTATTTTACCAGAATGGGAGATGCCTTATTTGGAAGACGGCACCCCGGTAGATGTAATCCTTTCTCCTTTGTCAATCCTTTCCCGAATGAATTTAGGTCAGTTATTTGAGGCTTTGATGGGATTAATCGCATATAAAAATAATCTTTCCATATCAATTCCGGTATTTGAAAAGATCAGAGAAGACTTTATTGCCAACCAATTGAAAAAATTGGGTTTTCCCGTTGATGGCAAGGTAACTTTATACGATGGTCAAACCGGTGAGCCGTACGAAAAAAAAGTTTTAGTCGGTATAAGCTATATTATGAAATTAATTCATATGGTTGAGGATAAATTTCATGCTCGCTCGGTCGGTCCCTATTCTTTAGTCACTCAACAGCCGCTGGGCGGTAAATCGCAGATGGGAGGACAAAGATTTGGAGAGATGGAGGTTTGGGCTTTAGAGTCTCACCGAGTCCCTCATATTCTTCAAGAGATGTTGACGATTAAAAGCGATGATCTTCGGGGAAGAACACGGGCGTTTGAAGCAATTATTAAAGGGATTGATATTCCCCAGTCAAATGTTCCTGAATCATTTCATGTCCTAGTTAAGGAGCTAAATGCTCTTGGGTTATCGATTGATTATATAAAATAATTATGGACGATCTAAATTTAATTGATTTTTCTGGTTTGAAGATTGGATTGGCATCACCAGAGGTAATTTTAAAATGGTCTCATGGAGAGGTGACTAAACCAGAAACAATCAACTACCGAACATTTAGAGCCGAGAAAGATGGTTTATTTGATGAAAAAATCTTTGGCCCAACCAAAGATTATGAATGTTATTGTGGAAAATATAAAAGAATTCGTTATAAGGGAATTGTTTGTGATCGCTGCGGGGTTGAGATTACGACTTCAGCGGTAAGAAGAGAGAGAATGGGACATATTAAATTGGCAACGCCGGTGGCTCATATTTGGTATTTCAAAGGATCATCCTCAATTTTAAGTATTGTTCTTAATTTACCGACGCAGGCTTTAGAAAGAATTATTTATTTTGCTCTTTATTTGGTGAAGTCGGTTGATAAAGAAAAGCAAAAAGAGGTAGTAAAAAAGATTCAGTTAGAAAAAAAGGAAACACTGAAACAATTGGAAACAGAGTTTAAGGAACAAGAAAATAAAATTAAAGAAAAGTTTGCTGAAGAAAAAGAAAAGCTATTACTAAAAATTACTAATAAAGAGCAAAGAGAGATTACTAAACAAGAAACAAATTTTAAAGAAAGAGAGCAGTTAAAACTTCTTTCCGATAAATATATCGACCAAAAAGCAGAAAAAACTGCTTTTTATGACCGGCTGATAAAAGTTACCAAAGAATTAGAAGTTAATAGCACCTTAGAAGAAGATGATTACTTGTTTTTTAAAGAAAAGAAAATTGATGATTTTGTTACTGTGGGTATGGGAGCAGAAACAATTTATGATATCTTGGCAAAGTTTGATGTTAACCAAGAATATGATGACTGTCTTAAACAGTTAGTGAAGAGTAAAGGAGAAAAGAGAAATAAATTGTTAAAAAGAGTCAGGGTTCTTGAAGCTTTTATTAAGGCAAAAATTTCACCAAAATGGATGTTGTTAACGGTATTGCCGGTAATCCCTCCAGATTTACGACCGGTGGTTCAATTGCCGGGCGGCAAATTTGCCACTTCCGATCTTAATGATTTTTATCGGCGAGTCATTAACCGAAACAATCGATTAAAACAGTTAATAGACCTTGGCGCGCCGGAGATAATTTTACGTAATGAAAAAAGAATGCTTCAGGAGGCGGTTGATTCTTTAATCGATCTGCAAAAATCGCGGGGGAGGGCGCAAACTCGTGGAGCGGCCTCTAAAGTTCAGAAATCTCTATCCGATATTTTACGGGGGAAACAGGGACGTTTTAGACAAAATCTTCTGGGAAAGCGAGTTGATTATTCAGGCCGTTCAACGATTATTGTTGGACCAGAGTTAAGAATTGATCAGTGCGGGATTCCGAAGGAGATGGCGATTGAGTTATTTAAACCATTTTTACTTCATGAGATTATTATTCGTGGTTTAGCTCCCAATATAAAGAGCGCCAAGGATTTTTTAGAAAAAAAAGAACCAATTGTCTATGATATTTTAGAAGAAATTACTAAAGATCACCCTGTCATTTTAAATCGAGCGCCAACTCTTCATAAACTATCAATTTTAGGTTTTTATCCGGTGTTAACTGATTCTTATGCGATTAAACTTCACCCGACTGTCTGCGCTGGATACAATGCTGATTTTGATGGTGACGCGATGGGTGTTTTCGTCCCTTTATCTAAAGCGGCGGTTGAAGAAGTAAAAGCAAGAATGTTGCCTTATCGAAATCTTCTCAAACCGGCTGACGGCTCACCGATTGTTCTTCCCAATAAAGAGATGGCGGTTGGTTGTTATTATTTGACGACGATTGATAAAGAAAATTACTCACAGAAAGACGAGGAATTAAAGATATTTAGCAATGAAGACGAAGCGATTAATGCTCTCCATCTTGATCAAATTGGTCTTCGTCAGTTAATTTTTATCAAAATAGGCGATAAGCTTTTAAAAACCACTGTTGGCAGGATTATCTTTAATCAGACTTTACCGGAGGAATTGCGGTTTATTAATAAAGAGATTAAAGCCGCCGATCTAAAAGCGATAATTACCAAAGCGATGACTCTTTTTGAGGAAAAGAAGGTAGGTGTTTTAATTGATAATATAAAAGATATTGGTTTTTTTGGAGCGACCGTTTCTGGAGGATTATCTTTTTCAGTTTTTGACTGTAAAATTATTAAAGAAAAGGATCAAATCGTTGGTCAAACAGAGACGGAAGTAAAAAAAATTGAACGAAATTATGAACAAGGATTGTTAACTCTTGAGGAAAAAAAACGTTACACCAACAAGCTTTGGATTGATGTTACCGAACGATTGGCTAATAAAACTTGGGAAGCGCTGGGTGAAGAAAATCCAGTGATGATGGCGATTAAATCGGGCGGACCAAGAGCCTCTCGAGAACAGCTAAAACAGTTGTCGGCAATTAAGGGATTAGTCGTTGATCCTTTAGGAAAAATTATTGAGGTGCCGACAAAATCTAACTATCGTCAAGGGTTATCAATTTTTGAATATGTGATCTCTGCCCGCGGAGCAAGAAAAGGCTTGACCGACTCAGCTTTAAAAACAGCCGACGCCGGTTATCTAACCCGCCGTTTAGTCGATGTTGCTCATGATATGATTGTTAAAGAAGAAGACTGTGCGACAACCAGCGGGTTATTAATTAGCGCTTTAGGAGAGCGGGGAGAAAAATTTAAAGAAAGAGTTAGAGGTCGTTTTTTAGCGAAAGATGTTTTTTCCGAAACGAAAAAGGTTATTGCCCGGGCCGGCGACCTGATTGATGATCAAAAAATTGCCTTGTTTGAGAAAAATCAGATTAAAGAGGTTATTGTTCGCTCACCGCTTTACTGTCAGGCTAAATACGGGGTTTGTCAAAAATGTTATGGAGTAGATCTTTCGACTAATAAAATTGTTGAGATTGGGGTTCCGGTGGGGGTAATGGCGGCGCAATCAATTGGTGAACCGGGAACACAGCTGACAATGAGAGTCCGTCACTTTGGCGGGATTGTGATTGCCGATGTTACTCAAGGTTTGCCAAGAGTAGAAGAGCTTTTTGAAACACGGACGCCAAAGGTGGTTTCTCCGATTGTTGAGTTTGACGGTCGAGCGGAGATTAAAGAGGATACGGAAAAAGAACTTTATTATGTGAAGATAGTTTCCACCGATAAAAAAAATCCTCGTCAGCAAGAAGTGATTATTCCCATGTCTCAAAAATTAAAGATTAAAGATGAAGAACTGGTGACCAAAGGAACGGCAATATCAGAGGGTTATCTCAATGTTCATGATATATTGATGATTAAAGGTTTAAGAGAGGCCCAGTTTTATCTTTTAAACGAGATACAAAAAGTATATGAGTCACAGGGAATAGTTATTCATGATAAACATTTTGAGACGATTATTAGAAAAATGAGCGATAAAGTAATTATTGAAGATGAGGGTAATTCTTCTTTTATTAAAGGAGAGGTGGTTTCAAAGATTAGATTTGAAGAAGAGAATAAAAAGATGCTTGCTCAAGGAAGTAAACCAGCAGTAGGCAAAGTCTCAATTTTGGGGATAACCCGAGCGGCGATTTATACAGATTCTTGGCTTTCCGCCGCCTCGTTTCAACAAACAACCAATGTTTTAACCAGTGCCTCGATTAAAGGTCAGGTAGATTACTTGCTCGGTCTTAAAGAAAATGTTATAATTGGCAGATTAATTCCGGTGACCGCCGAATTAATTGAAAAGTATTATGGTAAGTTTTTAAATATTTATGCCCACAATCAACCAATTGATAAAAAAGAAGAGGAAAAGGCGGCTTAAAAAAACAAGATCAGCCGCTTTAAAGACGAGTTTTAATGTGGTTAAGCGCCGGTATGTAGTCACCAACAATCCTTTTAAACGAGGAGTTTGTACTGTGGTGCGAACAATGACGCCAAAAAAACCAAACTCGGCGCTGCGCAAGGTGGCAAGAGTCAGATTGTCAAATAAAGTTGAAGTCACTGCCTATATTCAAGGGATTGGTCATAATCTTGCTGAACACTCAGTGGTTTTAGTCCGAGGGGGAAGGGTTAAAGATCTTCCCGGAGTTAAATATCATATTGTTCGGGGAAAGTTTGATACCGGGGGAGTGGAAAACAGAAAATCTTCACGATCAAAGTATGGGGCTAAGTTAGAAAAAGTTAAAAAAGGATAAAAATTAAAAAATATGCCGAGACATTTTTATAAAAAAAAAGAAGCAAAAGCAGATCCTCTTTATAATAGTGTGGCGGTGACCAAATTAATTAATTATGTGATGAGGGATGGCAAAAAAAGGGTGGCGCAAAGATTGGTTTATCAGGTTTTAGAACGAATTAAAAAAGAAAACAAAGATCCCGTGGAAATTTTAACCGAGGCGGTGCAAAATGTCGCTCCTCATTATGAGGTTAAGCCACGCCGATTAGGAGGGGCTTCTTATTTAGTTCCGATTGAGGTGAGACGAGAGCGAAAACTCTTTCTTGCCTTAAACTGGATTATTGAAGCGGCAAAGTCAAGATCAAATAAAGAGTTTCATACATTTAGTGATAAACTTTATGCTGAACTGATCGAAGCGGCTAAAAACCAAGGTCAGGCGGTTAATAAACGTCTTCAGACGGAAAAGTTAGCCGAAGCCAATAAGGCATTTGCTCACTTAAGATGGTAGAGATTGGAAGCTAATTATTTTTTATTCTTTGAATAAATATGGCTCAACAAAGTGTTTTTACTAAAAACAGGATCGTTTCTTTAGATAAAATTCGTAACATTGGCATTATCGCCCATATTGATGCCGGAAAAACAACTACCACCGAAAGGATTCTTTTTTACACCGGTCGGACCTATAAAATTGGTGATATTGATGAAGGAACAACGCAGATGGATTGGATGCCTCAAGAGAGAGAACGGGGAATTACCATTATGTCAGCGGCAACAACCACTTTTTGGCGTCAAGTAAGAATTAATATTATTGATACGCCTGGGCATGTTGATTTTACGGCCGAGGTGGAGCGGTCACTGCGGGTTTTAGATGGGGGAGTGGTTGTTTTTGATGCCGAAGAAGGGGTGCAAAGTCAGTCGGAAACTGTCTGGCGGCAGGCGGATAAATACAAGGTGCCAAGAATTTGTTTTATCAACAAAATGGATAAGTTAGGAGCTGATTTTAAAGCTACAATTCAAGAAATCAATGAAAGATTGGGAGTCAAGCCGGCGGTGATGGTTTATCCGATTGGAAAAGAGCAAGATTTTAAAGGAGTGGTCGATTTATTAACTTTAAAATCGATTATTTGGGATAAAGACAAAGAGGGATCGGAATTTAGTGTTAGTGATGAGATCCCGGCGGATATTAAAGATCAAGTATTAGAGGCAAGAGCAAAATTAATTGAGGTAGTGGCGGAAACTAATGATACTCTTCTTAATAAGTATCTTAATAATGAAGAGATTAAGGTTGATGAATTAAAAAAATATCTTCGTCAGGCGACGATTGCTTATAAGATTGTTCCGGTTTTTTGTGGAACTTCACTCCGTAATAAAGGAGTACAACCGCTTTTAGATGCTGTCGTTGATTATTTGCCGTCGCCGGCTGATTTGTCAGAAATAAAAGGAATCGATCCCAAAACCGGTGAGTCAAAAACAAGAAAGTTAATCAATGAAGAAAAATTTTCTGCCTTAGCCTTTAAAATTCAACTTGATCCTCATGTGGGAAAACTGACCTATGTGCGGATTTATTCCGGTACCCTTAACTCCGGTTCATATGTTTATAATGTAAACTCACAAAAAAAAGAAAGGGTGAGTCGATTATTATTAATGCATGCTAATCATCGCGAGGAGATTGACAAGGCATTTGCCGGGGAGATTATTGCTTTGGTGGGACCAAAAGAAACAAAGACTGGTGATACTTTAGCTGATGAAAACGCCCCAATTTTACTGGAACAAATTACTTTTCCTGAGCCGGTAATCTCTTTAGCGATTGAACCAAAAACAAAAGCCGATCAAGAAAAACTTTCCTATGCGCTACAGCGCCTTTCTGAAGAGGATCCGACCTTTAAGGTTAAGATTGATCATGAGACCGGTCAGACAATAATGTCCGGAATGGGTGAGCTGCATCTGGAAATTTTAGTTGACCGAATGAAGCGGGAGATGGGGATGAATGTTAATACCGGTAAGCCTCAGGTAGCTTATAAAGAAACAATTACCAAAGAGGTTGAGGCGGAAGGAAAATATATCAAGCAGAGTGGCGGTCATGGTCAATATGGCCATTGTTTTATTCGGATGAAGCCGCTTAATCGAGGAGAAGGATTTAGATTTGTTAATAAAATTAAAGGAGGAGTGATTCCTTCAGAATTTATTCCTTCAATAGAAAAAGGTGTGATTGAGGCGATGGAAAAAGGGGTTTTGTTAGGTTATCCGTTGGTTGATCTTGAAGTAACTTTATATGATGGCAGTTATCACGAGGTTGATTCTTCTGATATTGCTTTTAAGATTGCCGGATCAATGGCCCTGCAAAGCGGTGCCAAACGCGCCGATATTACCTTAATTGAGCCGATTATGAAGCTTGAGGTGACGGTCCCGGAAAATTTTATGGGAACAGTGATTGGCGATATCTCCAGCCGGCGGGGAAAGATTATTAGCACCGAAAAAAGAACGAAGTATGCGGTAATTAAAAGCTATGCTCCTTTAGCCGAGCTTTCTGGATACGCGACCGTTCTTCGATCCTTGACCGAAGGCCGGGGATTCTTCTATATGGAGCCGTCCCACTATGAAGAGGTTCCGAAAAATATTATTGCCGGTATGGTGAACAAATAAATCTTAACTTCTTTATAAAACCACTTGACAAAGTAAACGAATGTTTACTATACTGGTAAACAATTGTTTACTTCAGTGTCAATTCTTCAAAATAAAATATGCAGGAGATAATTAATGAAAAAATCAGTGTTATTAGCTCTTATAATCGGCTAACAGGTTTGGTAATGCCGGTTAAAATCTTTTGGCAGGGACGGAATTATTTAATTAAAAAACTTAGCTATTATCACCGAGTTCGTCAAGGGAGATTATTACTCCATATTTTTCATGTGACTGACGGGACGCTGGATTTTCGTTTATCTTTAAACAGTGAAAACCTTCATTGGAAGTTGGAGGAGGTGAGTGATGGAACTGCCAATTAATCATAACCGGCCGATGATAATGCATATTGATCTTAATTCTTGTTTTGCGACTGTTGAACAACAGGCTAATTTTCATTTGCGGGGAAAACCGTTGGTAATTGCCGCCTATACCTCTCCCGCTGGTTGTGTGATTGCCCCCTCGATAGAGGCCAAGAGGCTGGGAATTAAAGTAGGGATGACGGTCAGAGAGGCAAAGTTAATTTGTAAAGAAGTTATTGTTCGTGATCCTGATCCAGCGTTGGTGCGGGATGTTCATCTTAAATTCAGGAAAATCTGCCGCGATTATTCACCGATAGTCATTGCCAAATCAATTGATGAGATGGTGATTGATTTTCAAGGAATTGCCGGCTTTAATCAAGATTTAATCATCATTGGTCAGGAGATTAAAAAAAGGATTAGAAAAGAAATTGGCGAATGGATTTCCTGCAATGTTGGCATTGGCACCAATCGCTTTTTGGCAAAGTTAGCCGCCTCACTTCATAAACCTGATGGATTAGATCTGATTGATTATCAAAATTTACGCGATGTTTATGCTTCAGTGAAACTGATTGATCTTAACGGCATTAACACTCGATTTGAAGCAAGGTTAAATGCTAATGGAATCTTTACCCCTTTAGAATTTTTGGCCGCAAAAGAAGCGTTTCTCAGAAAACAGGTCTTTAAAAGCATTGTTGGTTACTATTGGTATCTCCGTTTGCGTGGTTTTGAGATTGACGATGTTGAGTTTAAAAGAAAAAGCTTTGGTCAAGACTATGCTTTGGGAGAAAAGACAGCTGATCCGGAAAAATTATCAAGATTAATAATGAAGCTGTGTGAAAAGATGGGGCGCCGCTTGCGCCGGTCAGGTCAGGCGGCCCAGGGAGTTCATTTAGGGATAGTTTATACTGATGGCAGTTATTGGCACCGGGCAAAAAAATTTTCTCGTGTATTATTTACCACGCAGGACTTGTTTATTAAAGCTTTATGGATCTTTAATCAGCAACCGGAAAGAAAAGTGGTGGCTAAGCTGTCGGTGAGTTGTTTTGATTTAGTCCCGGCAAAATCTTTACAGGAGAGTTTATTTGATTTTTTTGATAAAAAATTAAAGGTTAGTTTGGCGATGGATAAGATCAATGATCGTTATGGTGAGTATGTGATTACCCCGGCATTGATGATGGGGATGAAAGATCTGGTAGTTGATCGGGTGGCTTTTGGGGGAATAAAAGATCGGTCAGAGATAGTTTAATTAATCAACTTTCTAATTACCGCTTTGACAACGCCGAAAATCTCTAAAGAATATTTTGGATAGATAGGAGGATATTTGGAATTGGCTGGCTGCAAATAAAGTTTGCCGGTGCGGCGATTTTTTTTAAGAATTTTTAAGGTCCATTCTTTGTCAACTTCGGCTAAGACAATATCGCCATTAATTGGTTGGCGATTTTTTTCGATGATGACATAATCGCCGTCGTAGATGCCGGCTTCGATCAGCGAGTCACCGCTGACTTTAAGAAGAAAAGAGGAGCGGGGATCTTCAATCAGGTAGTCGTCAAGACTTAGATAGTCGCGGACTTCATCGGCCATTATTGGAAATCCGGCTTTAACGGTGCCAAGGACAGGTAGGCTGAAAAATTTACTCGTCGGCGCCAGTTTTTTTCCCTGTTTTTTTAACAGTCCGTTATCAATCAGTTTATAGATAATATCGTGAATAGATTTTTTTGAGGAGAGATTAAATAATCGGAGCATCTCTGAATAAGACGGCAGTCGTTTATATCGGTAATAGAATTTTTTAATCTGGTTAAGTTTTTGTTGAATCATAGAGAGTAAATAATTGTTTATCATTATAGTAAACAATCGTTTACTTTGTCAACAGTAATTTTTCATATACCATTTGTTTAAAAAACTGATTTAGGTTAAAATATAGACTAACGGCCCGGTGGCGAAGTGGTAACGCAACTGTCTGCAAAACAGTTAT
>DYLN01000253.1 GCA_020722085.1 Melioribacter roseus | reverse complement strand
GATCAATAAAAGTAATGTAATGGGCATATAATGAACCAGCAATTCCGGCAAAGAAAGCCGAAACTCCCAAACTATAGGTTTTTATTTTGAAAGTGTTTTTGCCCAAAACCTTAGTTGCCAATTCATCATCCCTGATTGCTTCCAAAACTTTGCCAAAAGGAGATTTGGTAATCTGCCTGATAATAAAATAGGAAATTAAGGCGACAAATATAGTAAAGATTAAAAAGCTAAACCCAGAAGATAAAGTAAAACCAAATATAATTGGTTTGGGGATTCCAGGTAAACCCAAAGGTCCTCTAGTCAAAGAAGTCCAATTTAAAGCTATGGCATGAACTACGAAAGAAAAGGCTAAAGTAGCTAAAGCTAAGTAATCTCCTTTAATTTTGTTAGTAGGGAGAGATAACAAAAAACCAAATAGCATAGCCAAAATTCCAGCTGCTAAAAAACAAAGCCAAAATGGAAAGCCAGCTAAAGACAATAAAGCCGAGGCATAGGCTCCAATGCAATAAAAGGCAATATGCCCTAAATTCAAAAGTCCAGTAAACCCAACCGAAAGTTGTAGAGAAATCGCCAAAATCAAATAAATTCCGATTAAAATCAAGAGGTGAATTAAATAAGCAGAAATCATAAGTTAGATTTAAGTTGTAAGATTAAAGATTTAAGTTACTTTCATTTTACCTGATTTGCGGCTAAAAAACAAAAACTCGTCATTTGTAAATGTCTGACGAGTCTTTTGCTTAAATCTGCTAACTTTAATCTTAAATCTTTAATCTTTATATGGCACTGCTTTGCCCTCCTTAACGATCTTTACTATATAATTTGCACTTGCTAAATCTCCATTTTCGTCAAAAGTTATTATTCCGGAAATTCCTTGATAATCTTTAATCTTATATAGCTCATTTTTAATTGCAGTGCTATCAGTTCCGACTTTTCTCATTATTCCCGCTATAAGCATTACTGCGTCATAAGCCGGTGGTGAACACATTAGAATTTCGTCACTTCCCGTTTTCTCTCTCATATCAGATTTAAATTCTTTTGTCTGGGGAAAATCAGACAACACATTGGGCACCGTATACATTATACCATCAGCTGAATCTCCAGCTTCTAGACGAATTCGAGCATCGTCCCAAGCATCTCCACCAAGCATCCTTGTCTCTATGCCTAATTCTTTTGCTTGTCTTAATCCAGTAATAGCTTCCCCAGTATATGAAAGGAAATAAATTAAATCCGGATTAACATTTTTTATTTTTGCAAGTTGTGTCCTTAAGTCTTTTGCTCCTTGTTCAAAACTTTCTCGAGCTACAACATTTCCTCCTAATGCAATAAAGTTTTTCTCAAATACTTCTTTTATTCCAGTGCACCAATCACTTAAGCAATATAATATTGCAACATTCTTTACCCCCAAATCATTATAAGCAAATTCTGCTCCGTATTTGCCTTGAAAAGTATCCGAAGGATAATCTCTAAAAATATAGTCGCCTCCTTCAGTTATAGCTGGGTTAGAAGAACAAGGAGAAAACAAAACTACTTTATTTGATTCAGCAATCGGAGCTACTCCCAAAGTTTCTGAGCTGCAAAGTCCACCAATAATGACCGGCACCTTATCAATACTAATCAACTTATTTGCCGCATTTACTGCTTCTTTCCCCGTACATTTGCCATCTTCAAAAATGACTTCTAGTTTTTTACCATTGATGCCTCCTTCCTTGTTTACTTTCTCAATTGCTAACTCTACTGCGGCTTTTGCGTTTTCTCCAAGATAGGCCGTATCTCCGGTTAAAGGAGCTATAAATCCAATCTTAATAACTCCTTCCTCAACTGATTTTCTACTCACCCCATACCAAATTCCTCCAATGATAATAATG
>DYLN01000252.1 GCA_020722085.1 Melioribacter roseus | reverse complement strand
ACAGATTTAAGTTAAGGTTGCCTTGAGAAGGATAATCCTGGTAGAAAAATGGTGGTGTTTGTTGGGAAAAGTCAGAACTCATTTTGAACAAAATCCTGACTGATTGCCGCGCTTCGCGCGGCAGAACCGAAACTGAACGCGAGGGCGGGCAAAAAGGAAGGGGTTGGGGGGAAGGAATTTTTGCCCGCCCTCGCGTTCGCCGCTTCTTTTTTCGCCGCCGCAATTTTTCGTGCCAACGAAGTTGGCGCGCCGCCTATTTTTTCTCGGGTTTTTTCAGTATAAACAAATACTTAAAACCTCTCAAATAAAAATTAAACTGTCTTGCTCTATTGTGCTAAACGCCTGTGTTTGATGTTTGATTATGACGAGTTAGACAAACAATGTCCATTGGTTCAAAATATTTTTCTAATCTTTGCCACATTAAAAATCCAACAGCAGTAAATTTCTTTTTAATCCACTGGTCGGCAATAACCCAACCCATAACTTTGCCGGGCTTCAAAATTCTTGCGATTTCCGAAGCGGTTTTTTCTAACTCGTCATAAAATTCTGTTTTTTCGCAGGAAATTTTACCAATACATTTTTCATCGTCAGAATACTTAATATTATCCGAATACGGCGAATCGATAAAAACAAAATCAACAGAATTGTCTTCAAGTGGGATTTTCCGAGAATCGTTTTTGATAACATCTGGACGAACAATGTTTAGATCGTAGCCGATTACTTTTCGGTTTAGTTCTTTGGCCACATCAATCGTTGTCCCGCTTCCACACATTGGATCAACAACTAAATCGCCTTCTTTTGTATATCTTTGCAATAAATTCCAAATTACAAAAGCCGGCGTTACGCCATTATATTTGTTGTTTCCGTGTGGCTTGTCGCCATAATTTTGTCTCGGAAAATCCCAAAGTGTAGTTGATTCAATTTGTAAATCACTCATATTTTTAAATTGGGGTATGGCAATTTGGACACTCATTTGATCCAATCATCAGACCTATTGCAGTACCACATTTTTTACATTGAAAATTTGCGTGGACACGATCTGCTAATCTTGTTGCCGTTATAAATTCATTGGTTTGGTGCTGAATCGTGCTTTGGGTACTACTTTTTATTTGTTTAATATCTGTGTGTAATCCTTGCAACTGATTTTCTAATTCACTTAATTTTTTGTCGTTTCCGTCTTTAACTTCAAGTAGTAAATCGTTTATTTTCTCCCACTTTTCTTGACCTTCATGGTATTTTTCTTTAACGACTTCATACCACCAATCACGCATTTGACGAATATCTTTTCGTCTTTCGGCGTTGCCTCCAAAATTCGTGTGGCAATTTGGGCACAAGGACGCAGCATTATCTTTGTCGTCGCTTCCTGCATTTGATTGCGGGATTATGTGATGAACCTCAATTCCAATTTCATGGCAACGGCAACAACGAAATGCTGCTAATTTTTTAACCTCTAATTTTAAATTTTCTGTAAAAGGCATAGTTATTTTAATAATTTTTTCAAGTCATCAATAAATTTATCAAACATTTTTACCTTGTCGCTTTCTTCAATATCCGTTTCGCTTAAAACATAACTGCCGTCTGTATCCACCTCAACAATCGCCCGTCTTTTCTTTGCCGGTGTTTTGATCGTTAGTGTTCCGTCTTCGTCCGGCGTCACGAAATAAACCTTAATGTGCTTTGTTGCTTCATCAGAAGCAAGTTTTATTTTCCAATAACCAGTTTGCGCGATTCTTTCTCGTAAAGTTACTTTGCTTGATAAAACGGCAACAACTTTGCTCGTTTTGGGATCATAAATAATCAAATCAACATCAGGCAAATGCGAACCAAACTCGCCATAATCAACAATCAAATTTCTTTTTACCAAACTTAATTCTTTTGATAAA
>DYLN01000095.1 GCA_020722085.1 Melioribacter roseus | reverse complement strand
TTTTAACGAATTTCTTTTAATGTGCGCCGTATCCCTAAATGTTTATTTTGGACAGTTATGATATAAAAATATGTAAATAAAAAGACATTGCGTTTTGTTTTAACGGTAATTAATACTAGAGAAAAAGTAGAGTATTATGATGTTAATTGACATTGTAACCTCTTTGCCCCCTTTTAGGGTTAGTCAGAAATTTGCCGCAGACAAACTCAAAGTTATTATGGGGAACAATCCGCTGATTGGCAAAATGATAGATGCGATTGCTGCTTATTCTGGCATTGAATATAGATACACTGTTATTGCAAACGGAGATAATTCATTAAAAGAAAAATTTTACTTTGATGACGGCAACTACCGAATGCCGGATACAAAGAGAAGAATGCAAGAGTATGAATTTTGGTCTAAAACACTTTCTGTTCAAGCCGTCAATAATATTATCTCAAGGAATGAAATTGATGTAAACGAAATAGGTAAAATAATCACCATTTCATGTACAGGCTTTTTTGCACCGGGTTTAGATTATGAAATAATCAAACAACTTTCACTATCGCCATGCATTAAGAGAACTAATATAGGGTTTATGGGGTGTGCAGCAGCCGTAACAGGGCTTAACAATGTATTAGAAGCAATTAAATGTAACCCGGAGGAAAATGTTTTAATGGTTGCTGTAGAACTTTGCAGTTTGCATCTTCAACACACACAAACAAAAGATAATATATTGGCAAATATGTTATTTGCAGATGGCTGTGCGGCGGCATTTTTTTCTAATAAAAAGGTGGATAATAAAATCGTTCTTGAAATTCTAAAAACACACACGATATTGTTTAATAACACTGCAGAATATATGACGTGGAAAATTGGCAGCCATGGTTTCGAAATGACTCTTTCCAGCGAACTTCCTAAGATAATATTAAAGGACACTTGTCCAGCCTTACGTAGATTTTTAGAAGAAAATAATATCGATATCGAGTCAATAAAACATTGGGCATTACACCCTGGTGGCAGAGCGATTATTGATTCTATGCAAAAAGGGCTTAATTTATCTGACGAACAAACAGCACCCTCAAGAAAAGTTTTGAGGAATTATGGTAATATGTCTTCGCCATCCATTCCTTTTGTATTAAAGGAATTGTTAACTAAAATTAAAAAAGATGATTTATGTTGTGCTGTTGCATTCGAACCCGGTCTTACAATGGAAATTGCATTGATGAAAGGAATATAAGTTGCTCAAGCGCAGCAGAGAAAAAGAATTAATGGATAATTTTTCTATCGAAGATGAAAGAATAGATTTAGCTTTATATGAGATTGCAAAAGTAAATAAGTTCTTGGGCGGCAGTTCGGTAAGCCATAGTGCTTTGAAGAGACTATTAAAAAATTACAAAGAAGGAATTAGGCTTTTAGACATAGGTGCAGGAGGATGTGATACTTTCTTAAATGAGTGTTTTAAAACTCAAATAAAACTCACAACAATTGATGCTAATTTGAGAGCGTGTCAATACTTGTCATCTAAATCTAAAAGTATTTCGATAGTTTGTGGAGATGCAAAAGCACTCCCTTTTAAGAAAAAGAATTTCGATATAGTTCACGCGTCGCTGTTTCTTCACCATTTTGCTGAAAAAGAAATTATTGTGCTTATTAAATCTTTTTTGGAGTTGTCTAAAATTGGAGTTATTATAAATGATTTGCAGCGGTCTATTTTTGCCTATTGGGGAATAAAAATTATTTCATTTTTCTTTTCCAAAAGTGAGCTATTTAAAAATGATGCACCCTTGTCGGTTAAACGAGGCTTTACAAAAAAAGAGCTTAAAACAATTTTGAACGAAACAGGGGAAAAATATAGCATCAGTTGGAGATGGGCTTTTCGATGGAGAGTGATTATAGAAGTATGAATAACATGAATAAAAGTACTTTTGATATCGCAATTGTAGGCGGAGGACCTGCAGGAAGCAGCGCAGCTTTTTATTTGTCGAAATTAGGTTTTGATGTTTGCATTTTTGAAAAAAAAGAATTTCCCCGAGAAACTATATGTGGGGAGTTTTTCTCACACGAGGTAATTGCTTTTTTAAAGGAAGTCGGATTGTTTAATTCTTTCCTGCAATTGAAACCCAACCTAATAAACAGAATAGAAGTTTGTGACGAAAACTCTGTTTTAAAAACTAATCTCAATTTCACTGCATACAGCATGAAAAGGGGGAAGTTCGACATGCTTTTGTTAAACCAAGCCTCAAATCATTGCGCAAAAGTATTTCAACCCGCTGACGTAAAGTTTCTGGAAAAAGAAACAACAAACGGCTATTCTATTTTCTTCGAATTCGATAAGAAGCTTCTGAAGGTAAATGCTAAAGAAGTAATTGCAGCATATGGCAAGAGGAGTGTTTTAGATAAGAGATTAAACAGAAAGTTTATAGAGAAGGAGAGCGGAATTAACGGTGTAAAGTTTCATATACGCAGAGAAAGGATTCCATTTTATAATCAAAATACTATTTCAATTTTTATTGCGGACAATATTTATTGTGGAGTCAATTGTGTAGATGATGGAATGATTACAATATGTTTTTTAAAAAACGATTCTGTAAGAAAAATTTCTGCAAGAGAAAATATATTGAACCTTTGCAGGCAGAATAAATTTTTTAGCAAGTTATTACAAGAAATATCGGAAGAAGAATTTGATAATACTAAATTATATGGTGCGGGGAACATTCACTTCGGAGGCAAAGAAATTGTACATAACGGTATTTTTATGATAGGCGATGCTGCTAAGGTGATAGCGCCGTTAGTCGGTGATGGAATTGGATGTGCTGTTCAAAGTGCAAAACTTTTATCCGAAGTTATAAATGAAAAGAAGAAAAAGAATTTAACAAAAACATTGGCGGGAGAAATTTATAAAAATGAATGGCATAAGTTATTCAATAAAAGATTTTTGATGGCAAATATAATTCAACATATTATATTTAATAAAAAATACCGAAAGGCATCGGTTAAGTTGATTAATACATTCCAAAGGTCATTAAATCAACTTGTAAAAATGACAAGAGCACAAATATTAACTTAGACGTTTTTTGAATCTCATCGAGCTAAAAATCAAAATGGCAATTCCCGCTGCTAAAAGAACAGAAGTCTCTGGAATTAATTGAAAGAAACCATCGCCCTTTAAAATCACACCCCGTATTATTGTTATGTAATACCGCAATGGAATTAAGTAGGTAATCGGCTGAATCCAGTTGGGCATGTTTTCAATCGGGAATGCAAATCCTGAAAGAAAATTCATTGGGAGCAGAATTCCAAACATTGCTACCATCATTGCCTGCTGTTGTGTTTTTGAAATCGTCGAGATAAATAAACCAAGTCCGATTGATGATAAGACGTAAATTAAAGAAGCCGCCATTAAGAAAAGGAAATCCCCCTTGATTGGAATGCCGAACCAGTAAACCATTACAGCGGTAACAATAAGTACATCCATAAAACCAAGCAAAACAAAAGGAAGAGTTTTTCCTATAATTAATTGGTAAGGTTTAATTGGAGTAACAACAATTTGTTCAAGGGTTCCGACCTCACGTTCTTTAACAATTCCCATTGCCATAAGGGAGGTGGTGATAATAGTTAATATTAAACCTACAATTCCCGGAAGCATAAAAAATCTTGTTTTAAGATCCGGATTATACCAAACACGAAGTTCGGGATTAACGCCGCCGAAAGATTGCTTAACGCCGAATATCTTGCTTTTTTCCAGCAAGATGCTGCTTGAGTAACTTGAGATAATGCCGGTTACGTAGCCGAGTGAGATAGAAGTTTTGTTTCCATCCGTGCCGTCGAACAAAGCTTGCACGTCAACCGGTTCGCTGCGCTTTAATTTTTTTTCAAAATCTTTTGGAATTACAAGCGCCCAGAGAACATCCCCGTTATTAATTAACGTTGTTACCTGATTGTAGCTGTCAGCATAATGGTTAATCGAAAAATATCCTGAGCTTTCAAACTTTTCGATGAAACTGCGGCTTGTTACACTTTTGTCCATATCATAAACTGCAGTACTTATATTGAATATATCGAGATTAGCCGCGTATCCTAAAAGTATTAACTGAAGCGCGGGTGCTATAAAAATTGTACTGAATAATTTGGGATCCCTTTTAAGCTGCAAAAATTCTTTTATGATGATGTTTAAAATTATTTTCATTTTTTCACTTATGCATTACACGGTTTTATTTTTTTTGTTAATAACAGAAGCAATTGTTAAAAAGAACAGAGAGAAAATCATTAAATAAATTAATTGAGGATAGAATGCTTCAAGACCTACTCCCTTTAGCATTATATCTCTTAGAATAACAATATAGAATTTAACAGGAGTAATATTTGTTACAATCTGAATTACAGGAGGCATGCTTTCTATCGGGAAAACAAAACCCGACAAAAGGAAAGAAGGAAGCAGTGAAACTAGCGCCGAAAGCTGAAAAGCAACCTGCTGAGAATCGGATATCGACGAAATTAAAATTCCGAGATTAAGAGAAGCAAATAGGAATATAAATGTTGAAATAAAAAGCAGTAGGACGCTTCCCTTGATTGTTACTCCAAACAAAATATAACCTGCAAACAAAATAGTAGCCGCTATAATAAGAGAAAGAACAGAGTACGGCATTGTTTTGCCGATTATCAGTTCAACAGATGAAATAGGTGAAACATTTATTTGTTCTATCGATCCTTTTTCTTTTTCTCTAACAATAGACATCGCAATCGAAATAACAGCGGTCATTATCAAAATTATGGAAATTAAACCAGGTATTAAAAAAAAGGTGGAGTTTAAGTCGGGATTAAACCAGAAACGCGGTGTAAGATTTATCGGCAGATACGGCGAGCCGCCTCTTACGGCAAGCGCTTCTTTGATAATTTTATATGAATAAGTTTCAGCAGCAGCATTTAGGTAGCCGGACACAATGCTGGCAGTATTAGCATCAATACCGGAAACAAGTATCTGTATTTTTGCCTGTTTGTTTGAATAAATATTTTTAGAGAAATCCTGAGGGAAAACAATAACTACACTTGCAGTGGCGCCGTCCAAGACTTCGTTAATTTTTCTTTCGGAATCGATGTAGCCGACAACATCAAAATAGT
This sequence comes from Melioribacter roseus, assembly GCA_020722085.1. Lineage (GTDB taxonomy): Bacteria > Bacteroidota > Ignavibacteria > Ignavibacteriales > Melioribacteraceae > Pyranulibacter. The sequence continues at coordinate 7,647 of DYLN01000095.1, read as the reverse complement.
TGGAGCTTGTAAGCCTGTTAATAAAATCCCGGCTGTTTTCAGATTTATCGAGATCGTAAACGGCGGTTTTTATGTGATGCACATCGAAATTGATTGCATAACCAAAAAGGATTAGAAGTATAAACGGCGAAACAAACAGAATGTAGAGCATCCTCGGATCGCGTTTTAACTGCCGTATTTCTTTTTTAGCAATTGCAAAGATTCTTGTTAACATCAGGAAGCCCCCTCTTTTTAAAAAACCCCTTCATCCAATCCGCCAGAGTCCGGCAGCTTTGAGGCGGGTTGGATAGGGCGTTCCAATAAATGAATGAATACATCTTCCAGAGTTGGCGTGATTTTCTCTATTCTTTTTACGTAGATTGAATGCCGATTTAAAGCGGCTGCAATCTGCTTTTCGTCTTTAAACTTATCGTTTACTATGACGTGAATTCGATTTCCAAAAATTGATGTTTCGTTTATGAAGTTTTCTTGTTCAAGCACCTCCATTGCCTCAACGACACGTTCACATTCAATTTCCATGATAGTATCTTTTAAAAAGTTTGCTTTTAATTCTTTTGATGTACCTTCAGCTATTAATTTGCCAGCATTAATTAAAATAATGTTATTGCAGAATTCAGCTTCTTCGAGGTAATGCGTTGTTACAAGCACGGTGATGCCTTCGGTGGAAAGTTCGTTTATCAAATCCCAAAAGCCTCTTCTTGAAACCGGATCGACGCCGCTTGTCGGCTCATCTAAAAACACAATTTGCGGACGATGAATTACCGCTGTTCCCAAAGCAAGGCGCTGTTTTATTCCGACCGGAAGTGAGCCGGTTAAAGATTTTTCTTTTCCTTCAAGATTAGCAATTTTTAATACCCACTCTTTCCGTTGTTTTAATTCATTTCCGTAAAGTCCGTAAATGCCTCCGAAGAAATTTATGTTTTCTTCTATGGTTAAATCGTTGTAAAGTGAAAAACGCTGCGACATATAACCGATATTTTGTTTTACTTTATCGGGCTGATTTTTAATACTAAATCCGCCTACCAGCGCATCTCCCGATGTTGGTTCCAAAATTCCGCAGAGCATTCTGATTGTAGTTGACTTGCCGGCACCGTTTGCGCCAAGGAAGCCGAATATTTCTCCCTTTTTTACTTTAAATGAGATGTTATCAACGGCTGTAAAGCTGCCGAATTTTTTTGTAAGATTATTTACTTCGATGGAATTCACGCTGAACTCTTTTCTGTAGGAGTTAGGAGTCAGAAGCTAGTAGACAGTAGGCAGAATAATATTTCCCAGCTTCTGATCCAGGTTTTTATTATTTATTTAATATTGATTTTGAATATGCATTTAAGAGCTTACTTATTTCTTCAGATAAAAACACCAATTCATTGTTTTCTCCGTAGTTTAAATCCCTGGATAAAATTAGATAATACTTGCATTCCTCTAAAGAACCTTCTGCAATGTTTAGATATCTTACTTTGTCAAACGTTCCTCTTCTTCTAAAACCTTCTGCGATATTAGCTGGAACAGAGATCGAAGCTCTCCTGAATTGAGACATCAAACCGAAATTCTCTTCCTTCGGAAATGTTTTTGTAAATCTGTAAACTCCCAATACAAATTGGTGAGCTTTTTGCCATAAAATTAAATCCGTGAATTTCTTTGAAGGATTCATTTTCCGTTCTCCTTTTTAATTAAAGATTTCTACTAACTCTCAACTTCTACTGACTTCTGACTTCTATCTTCTGACTCCTGACTTCTACTGACTCCTGACTTCTATCTTCTGACTCCTCTAATAGATTCTTTCTCCAACCGCTTTCATTAATCCAACTTTGGTAAGTTGAAAATCGACCAGTGATGTTGTAAGACTTGTTTTCGCCTGAAGCAAAGAAACCTCTGCATCAATTAAGTCGGTGCTAGTTGCAAGCTGCTGATCGTATTTTAATTGAGTAGTGCGGTAATTTTCATCCGCCTGTTCTACTGCAGTTTGGCTTACTTTAATTTTGTCGCCGGCTCTGTTATACGATAAATAAGCCTGGTAGACTTCCAATTCAACGGCGTCTTTTAATTGGGAGAGAGCAGTTTCGACTTGAATTTTTTGTTCTTCGGCTTGGGTAACTAAGGAAGAAGTATATCCCCAGTTCCACAAATCCCACTGTAAAGACACACCAACATCCCACGTGTCTTTAAATTTGCTTTCTGCTGGGAAAATTCTCGGATTCGGTTTGCTGTAGTAATAGTTGCCGATTAAATAAACTGACGGATACCAGCCTGAATTAGCGGCAGTAATTCCTTTAGTGCTGGCATTTACACGAGATTGGAGGGATTTCAATTCGTTTCGGTTTTCTTTTGCCCGGTCAATTAATTCATCGAGTTTGTAGTTGACAAAAGTTGTGTCAATTGTTCCGGCATCAATGTCGGTTGCAGCTTCTAACGGCAGGCCGAGAATTTTGTTAAAATTTGAGCGGGCAATATCAATATTATTTTCAGCATCGATTAACTGCAGCTTTGTGTTAGAATAGAGAACTTCAAGTTTCAACACATCATTTTTTGTTGCAAGCTGATTTGCTAAATAATTTCTTGTATCTTCAAGATGTTTTTGTATCCGTTTTAGATTCTCTTCGAGCAAATTTTTTAATTGTTTCGCTTTGTAATAATTCCAAAAAGCATTTTGAATTTTTAACGCAGCATCATTTAGCTCTTTCCGATATTCATAAGTTCCCGCTTCATAATTACTTTTGGCGGCGCTTTTTAACGACCACAATCTAAAGCCGGTGAATAGCGGCTGCTGAAGAGAAAGTTTTAAGTTGTAGCTGTCGAGAAATACTGGAGAAATTTGGATCGGTGCAGGAATGAACGGAACCGATACTTCAAAAGGGGGAATGCTGCTTAATCGTTGATAAGAAGCCTGAAATTTTATCTGCGGTAAGAGCTGTGAATTTACTTCACTTACTTTTGCTTCTAATGCATTCATTTTTGATCTAACAATTTTAAGCTCTTTACTGTTTTTAATCCCTAGGTCAATGCTTTCTTTGAGGGTAAGGACGTTATGATTTTGTGCAAGCTGTGCCGCTGTAAATAAAAAAGATATAACAAGAAATCTTTTCATAATAAAAACCTTTTATTTAAGGGTTTCCAATTATTGTGCAATCAAATGAAAAAAAACATTTTCCAGCGAAGGAGGAATAAGTTTTCGACTCAGAATATCAATTTTGTTATTGTACAGAAGCTTCTCTATTGTTTTGTACTCCTCCTCGTAATTTGCAAACATTACGTTAATTCTGTCGCCAAATAGCTGTACTTCATAGCTCGAATTATTCTTGATAATATTGTATGCTTTTCTCACATCTTTGCAGACAAGCTCTACAATACTTTTGGCTATGGCAGATTTAACTTCTTTCGGTGTTCCCATGCTTATAATTTTTCCGTTATCCATTAAGGCAATTCTGCTGCATCTTTCAGCCTCATCCATATACGGTGTAGTCATGAAAATTGTGATTTCTTCTTTCAGCATGCCGGCTAAAATTTTCCAAAAATCTCTTCTGGAAACGGGATCAACACCGGTAGTTGGTTCGTCGAGAAAAAGAATTTTTGGATAATGGATTAAGCTGCATGCCAGTGCAAGCTTTTGTTTCATTCCGCCGGAAAGGTTGTCTGCAAGGCGGTCCCTAAAAGGAAGTAGTCTTGTAAATTCGAGCAGCTCATTTCTTCTTTGTTCGTATTTTTTTACGCCGTGTATCGTAGCAAAAAATTCAATGTTTTCGTCAACGGTTAGATCGCCGTACAGACTAAATTTTTGAGATAAATAGCCGATCTGGTTTTGAATCTCTTTTCTGTTCGCGGAAATTTCCTTCCCGAAGAGTTTAGCTGAACCGGAGTCGGAATTTAAAAGTCCGCAGAGAATTCTAATGGCGGTAGTTTTTCCTGCTCCGTCCGGACCAACAAGCCCAAACAATTCTCCTTTATTAACTTCCAGCGAAATACCGCGGACAGCGTCAATCCCGCCGTACGACTTTTTCAACTCACTTATTTTTATAATTGTTTCCAAATTATACTTCGAAAGTTAGAAGGGTTAAAAAATTAAAAAGATTACAAGCCGGATGCATTTACAACCCAAAAATTATTTCTATGATTATTAAGTTTTTTGAGAATTTTATAATCTTTAAATCTTTTTAATCTTTCAATTTTATTACAGCATCCGCCGGCATTCCCGGTTTTAGTTCAAACTCAGGATTTTTGATTTCTATTTTCACAGCAAAAACTAATTTTGTTCTTTCTTCTTTTGTTTGAATATTTTTTGGTGTAAACTCTGCTTCGGGAGAAATGTAAACTATTTTGCCCTCGTATTTTTTATCTGGATAAGTATCCGAGCTCACTTCGGCTTTTTGTCCGAGTTTTATTTTCCCGAGCTCTTCTTCCGAAACATAAATTATCAAATCGACCACGCTTAGATCCGATACTTTGAACAAGGAAGAAAGCATAGTCACAGTTTCCCCCTGTTCAAAATATTTTTTTACAATTATACCGCTGATAGGAGATTGAACGTATGAATCGCGTATTTGTTTTTTCAGAAGGTCGACTGCAGCAAGCTGTCTTCTCAAATTTGCTTCTGCTTGTTTTATGTCTTCCGGTCTAGCAAAGTTTTTAAGTTTTTTCAAATTTTCTTTTGCTGAAGTTAACTGTGCCAGAGTCACGTTATATCTTGCGTTGGCGTCTTCGAGTTGTTTGCCGGTTATAGATTGCTGCCGGAAAAGGTTATCCATTCTTTCTTTATCTTTTTGTGCAATATCAAAATTCGTTTGTGCCTGTTTAACGGCTTCTTCAGCCTGGGCAATGTCTTCTTTTCTTGCCCCTTCTTTAAGAAGATCAAGCTGGGCTTGAGCAGCATCGGCAGAGGCTTTTGCTTGTTCGAGCTGATAGTTTAAAGTTTCGTGATCTATTATCAAAACGGTGTCGCCGGCATTTACTAGACTGCCTTCGTCCTTTAGCAACGAAATTATTTTTCCTGTAACCTGTGAACTTACCGTAACGTTTGTAGCCTCGATATTTCCAGAAGCCTCTATTTTTGTTTGGTCGTTTCCGCCGCTACAGGCGGCTAATAAAAGAAAACTACAGAGTAATAAAATTATTTTCGTATTCATCCTTCACCATAGATTTTTTGTATAATTTTCTTCCCTTTTCAGTAAGGATTCCGTTAAAGAATATTTGTAAAGTGTAGCCCATAGCCTGCTGTATTGAGAAATTGTTATTCAAAATAAAATCGGGTGTTACAACGTTTCTTACCGCACCTATAAAAGTATTTATCATTATTTGAGGCGGCGCATCAATAATTAAACTTTCCTTTTTCCCTTGTTCGATTATTTTAGTAATATTTTTTATTACCATTTGCTGTCTGAAATTGTCAATGTATTTCCAGATATCGGGATAGTAGTTACGGAGGGCAAACAGCCATTGATCGCTTACTTTAGATGCTACTGCTCCTAAAATAGCGATGAGATTTTTAATCTTGACTACTGCATTGTCGTTTGTTTTCAGCATAGTTTCTATTCGATCTTTTATTTTTTCCGTAAAATTTTTCACCATATCGCTGATAAGTGCCTCTTTTGAAGGGAAATGTTTGTAAATTGTTTTTTTACTTATTTTTAACTCGGAGGCAAGCTCATCCATTGTAAGCTTTCCGGCAATTCCTTCGTAAAAGAATTTTTCTACGATTAAGTTTATTATTTTTTGTTTTTCGTTCATTTTGACTCTATGAAAACTATTTTATTTTATTCAGTTTCCAAAATAAAAAGAGGAAACTTAAAAGTCAAGTCTTAGTTTCCACAGTTTCCTAAATTTTTTATTTTCATTTTTTTGCATAAGCATTAAATTGCAATTAATTTGTTTATATATTTGCAAATTTTTCAATGCATAAATGAAAAATGAGATTAAGGCTTTCATTACAACCGCCCAACAGCGGAAGACTTGAGATCGATTACAACTACAAACTCTCTGCAGCCATTTATAGTTTACTCAGATTTGGCTCGGAAGAATTTGCATCCTTCCTTCACGACATCGGTTACAAGCTAAACGGCAGGACTTATAAACTTTTTTCTTTCGCGCTAAAACTCGGCAGAGTCAAATTTACTAATGGCAGCATCTATTTATCTTCCAATCAAATTCAACTCTATATTTCCTCGCCGCTTGTCGATAGCTTTATACAAAATTTTGTGATAGGCACTTTTCAAAATCAGAGAATTGAAATCGACAGCGGCTCGATAAATTCAATGTTTGCAATCAATCAGGTTGAAACACTCCCGCTTCCCTCATTCGAAAAAGAAACTAAGTTTGTTCTTCTTTCACCCATGGTTTTGTCTACTGTAAGGGATAACGAAAATGGGCGCTCTCAGTACTTTTTCCGCTGTTCGGACGATATAGATGAAATAAACCGCGTATTCAATCAAAATCTTAAAAGTAAATATGAGCTGCTTAACTCAAAGAAATACGAGGGCAGCGGCTTAATATTAAAATGGGATGAAAGATATATCCGGAGAAAACTTTCGGAAAATAAGAGACTTACAAAAAAGATTTCAATTGCAAAGAAAGGAGAAAGACCGGTAGAGATAATCGGTATTGAAGTACCGTTCTCTTTAACCGGAGATACAGAGTTAATGAAAGTCGGTTACGAATGCGGTTTTGGTGAAAAAAATTCTATGGGATTTGGACTGGCGGAAGTGGTTAACGATTAGCGCTAATTTTTAATTGCAAGATTTTCCGTCTAAATGCATGCTGCTTTGATGGATGGTGGATTGAATCTGTGACTTACGTGGCGGAGCTGTATTTAAACCAATCACCTTGTCCGTGAAAATTCGTGTCGTCAGTGTTCTATTAGATCGGAAATAGACCACAGGGTACACTGAATAACATAATTCTTAACTATTGAGTATAAAATGAGTAAGAAAGAAATTATCGTTATAGAATCAATAGAAAAAAAGATTTTTCTGCTACGTGGACAAAAAGTAATGATTGATTCAGACCTGGCAGAATTATATGGAGTCTCTACAAAAGCATTAAACCAGGCAGTTAAAAGAAACCTTGAAAGATTTCCCTCTGATTTTATGTTTGTACTAACATTATCCGAGAAAAATGAGCTGGTCACAAATTGTGACCGCCTTAAAAGACTAAAATATTCTTCATCGTTGCCGAAAGTATTCACTGAACATGGGGCGCTGATGTTAGCAAGCGTACTCAATTCAGAAAAAGCAGTAGAGACAAGCATTTTTGTTGTACGTGCATTTATAAGATTAAGAGAAATATTACTTACGCATAAGGAACTTGCACAAAAGTTAAAAGAGCTGGAGTTAAAAATAGAAACTCACGATGAGCAGATAGTCGCAATATTTGAAGCAATTAACCAATTACTAACACCAAATGAAAAACCTAAAAGTAAGATCGGCTTTTGAAGTGTTCGCGTTGTCTGTGCAGTCAGTGTTCTATCAGATCGGAAATAGACCGCAGACAACACGTATTAACACAGAGGAATTGTTTGATTTTAAGATTGAAAAATTGTAATATTATAAGATTACAAAATTACAATATTACAAAATTGCAAGATTGAAAAATTGCAAGATTGCAAGATTATAAGATTACAAAATTGTTTATGGAGGTGGGATGTGAGACACGGATTGCACA
>DYLN01000251.1 GCA_020722085.1 Melioribacter roseus | reverse complement strand
GTTATGGGCAACCTTAGACGACACCCCGACAGACCAACTAACACAGGACAATGGACGGATTTAAAATATTTAAAAATTGGCTGACACAATTTTCCTTTCTGACAGAAAAGGACTGTTCGTTTTTTGAATCCTTTTTAAAGACGAAACAACTTAAAGCGAAGGACTACATTTTGACCGAAGGAAAAATTTGTAACGAAATCGGCTTTATCATTCAAGGCTGTTTCCGAACTTACTACCTTTCTGACGGAAAGGAAATTAATACGCATTTTGCGTTTGAAAATGAATTTGTAACTGACTATGACAGCTTTTTACAAAGTAAACCCAGCCGTTACTTTATTCAAGCATTGGAAGACGCTGAAATTGTAACATTCAATTTATCCGCTTTGCAAAATGCCTACAACCAATCACAAAATTGGGAACGCTTTGGCAGAATGATAGCCGAACAATCTTACAAGCTAACTACCAAACGTGTTGAGAGCTTTTTGTTTTTAGACGGAGAGCAACGTTACCTTGACTTACTTGAAAACCAACCTCACATTCTTGACAGAATACCGTTATATCATATTGCTTCCTACTTAGGTCTTGAACGGGAGAGTTTAAGCCGTTTGAGAAAAAAAGTTGCAGGTAAATAACGATTGTAACATTTGTCAATTTCTTCCTCATCTCACCTTCTGTAATTTTTCAGTGTAAAATTTAATGTTTCACTAAAAAAGGTTCAAAATGAAAAAGATAATTTTTTCAGCTACTGCAATAATATCAATGATTTTAGCAAGTTGCAGTTCTTCAAAACAAGTAATTGTTCCGCTTAATCGTTCCGTTGAGTTAGACGATACTTACACGATTATTTGGAACGGTGTCGGCAAAGCATATCGATACGTAAACGGACAATGGTTGCGAGCAGAAAGTTACGATTATCAATTTGACGTTGTTCAAAAACGTTACGACAATCATTGGAAATCCGTTAAATCATTGCACCGTATTCACCCCGACTATGACGGTAAAGCAGGCGACAGAGACCAGACAATGTATTTTGAAGTTGTCTACAAAAACCTGATTGACGGAAAGGTGCAGGCAACCATCAATTCATCGCTTGGCAACGGAACAGGAACAACCGACACTGAATTTCGTAAATCCGTTTTGACAATGTATGTTCCAAATGCAAGTAAGTTTATGCCGTATAACAAGTTTAGAATTACGCAAAACTACAACTACGTAGAAGGTGTGCTGACAGAAACCGTTGAACTCATCAAAGAAAAAGACGGCAAAGAAATTCTGTTTATGAAGAATGAAGAAACCGCTTTGATTTTCATTAAAAGTAAATTGGACAAAGCACCAACAACCTTTAAATACTAACAGTTATGACCAACGAAGCAAGAAAAATAAGCGGCTACATTTTGCTTTCCGTTCCGACTATTATTTACGGTGGGTGTTTTTTGCTCACCGTTTTAAGCGGACAACAAGAACATTTGCAGTTAACGTACTTCCAAATATCAATGTTCCGTGCAGGACACGCCCATGCAGGCGTTTTGGTCATTCTTGCGTTAGTTGCTCAACTCTTTGCAGACCACGCTTCTTTGTCCAATCGTTGGAAATGGTTTGCCCGACTTTCATTCCCGGTTTCAGCCATTACAATTAGCTTAGGCTTCTTTGCGGCAGCTATCGGCAGACAAATTACCGAGCCGACAGAGCTAATTTTCATTTTGTATGTTGGTATTGCAATACTGACTTTTGGACTTTTGACATTGGGAATTGGACTAATCTGGCAGAGAACGGCAGCCCATAACAGCGTGTATAAGCAATAGCGGTCTGAGTGCTGACTCGAACCGTTTTTGCGTTTTATTAAGTATCTCAGTACTGTCCAAATTATTTTTTATAACGGGGAATCGATTTGAAAACAATTC
>DYLN01000250.1 GCA_020722085.1 Melioribacter roseus | reverse complement strand
TAACGTTTTGCAGCTACCCGAAGGTGGCGATTTCGAAGCACTTCACTGTCAACCAAGCACAAAATTTGATAGAAGCACAAAGCTTGATTTAACCAACTGAACCGCCACTTTTGGGTAGGGGCTGTTATGCGTTCGTGCTATTGTTCGTTCGGATTTCGTCTTCCCGAAGTTCTCACAATTATTTATAGGAAATTTGTTATCGTGTCGTGTCAAGTTATTCATCTTGATTTTGTCGTTGTTCGTTAACAAATTTCTGAATACTTGCTTGCTGAAATTTTTTAATCGCGAAGGTGCTTTGTATTCTATATGCTAAATAGGAAAGTAATAATGCTATTCCACCACTTATAGAAAGAATAAGGAAGTCAAGGCGAAATAAACTAATGACCGCACTGAACCCAAATACACCAGCAATCCAATTAAGAACTCGGGGAAACCAATGATACTTTTCTGACTTCTCCAAACTTTCCAATGCGGCTAACTGTTCATTGGACATTTCATCTGGATTAAAACCTTGCTTAACCAGACGTTCATTTATTTCCTTTGAAAGAGCAGGTCTCTCTGTAACGATGTCCCTACCAAAAACCGAATTGTATGCACTATCAATCGCTTTGCTCGTCTTGTCATGTTTCTTCATGTATTGTTCAAAGTTGAAACCACTGCCGAAACCATCAGCAGATGGATTTTCCCAAATGAAAATAGAGCTAATCAAATCCTTGATGTCCCTGTCGTTTGATATGCGGTCTTTCTTAAAAATGGATTCTAAGGTCATGTCAATTTTTGCCTTGTCCCATCGTAAGTTTTGAAAATAAACTCTTGCTGTGCTTTGTAAAATTTTCTGTTCTTCAGCCAAAGGTTGATAGAGTTTTATTTGCTTGTAAATTTTACAGATTTTTTTTGCCTTCGTTTTCTCGCTACCTAAATAAAGTCCAGCCAAAATCAGGAGTAAAAAAACACTTACGAGAATCAGAACAATTAAATAACTGACTTGCCAAAAGCAGTATAATCCGCCAATGATTAATCCCAACCATAGAAGATAAATTATGACTACTGCCACTGGCTTATAGAAAATAAGTGGCTTGAATGTTTGGCTCATTGCATTGACTGACCATTGCATTATTATGAAACCTAAAACTGTAAGGAGAATTGCAGCTATCAGCATAGTTTATTTTTTGTAAAAAGTGTAATTTCCGTTTTCAAATTTGTGGGCAACTGAATAAGTGTCTCCATTGTAAAATCTTATGCTTAGAATTTTTCCTTCCCACAGTTTGCAGAAAAAATCTTCATGGTTGTTTGCTGCTTCAATTAATCCATTGACAGCACTTCTGTAAATTCTGTTTTGAGCGAACCAAATAACTAGGAGAGAAATTGTCATTGCCAGTAGTCCGCCTTTTGATGACCATGCAGCCCAAAAGAAACCGATTACTGTCAGTCCTATAAATAAATTGCGGACTAGTTTCAAAAGCATTCCGAAACTCGGATGAAAAACAAAGTAGCAAATAATAAAAACTGGAATGGTCAGGAGATACCAGCAATTTTGAGTTACGATTGTAAAAATGATAAATCCAAGCAGTGAAAGAAAAGGTAGCATCATTAAGAATGATGTTTGAAACCGTAATGACTTTGGAGCATGAATTCCATTTTGAGCCCATTGCAATGCAAAGCTTATGTCAACTGTCGGTTGAGCAACACCTTCAAAAGATGCCTTTTTATATTCCTGAAAACTCTTGAACGGGAATGTCCCTAACTGTTCAATCTTCGTTGCTTTGTCTGTGTCGCTTGCTTCCATTTTTTAAAATTTTATTTCTTGTTGTCACTTTCGGGTTAGCAATGTCTCCCAAGCATGACGCATAACACCTTTTTAAACGCAGTTGTAAAAATATTATTGTATTTATTGCGTTTAAC
>DYLN01000094.1 GCA_020722085.1 Melioribacter roseus | reverse complement strand
AATAAACAAAAAAAAGGAGTACAAAATGAAAGCGATAAAAACTTTCGGAAATCTGTTGATAGCAGCAATGTTTCTTATTAACGTGTCTGCATTGGCACAGGAAAAAACTGATTCAACCAAAGCAGAACATAAAATGATGAAACACGATTATCAAATGATGAATGGTATGATGAAGGATTCATCAATGCAGCATAAAATGCACAACATGAAGATGATGAAAGATTCGACCCATCAAATGATGATGGATAAAAAAGAAATGATGGGCGAAAAGAAATCTCCTCTAATTAGAGAGGGCGTAATCGACCTTAAAGCTATTGACGAAAACAAAGACGGCAAGGTTTTTCAGGATCAAATGGATTTTAACGTAATCTCGGATAAAGCAGGCGAATGCCCGTTATGCGGAATGAACTTAAAAGAAGTTACACTCAAAAAAGCAAAAGAAGATCTAATTAAACATGGTTTTAAGGTTAAGTAGTAAACATGGCGGTGACTGCAAAAGCAATCATTCAATGTGGTCGTCTGCCATTTGTATAGATAAAGGCTGCCAGCTTTTTTAATTGAGAGTAAATGGTTTTTGTTTGGTTATGTATGAGCACAATGTTAAAAACGGATGTTAATACTAAAAAAGTTGGCAGCACCGATAATCGATAATAATAAGGTGACTTATGAAATGTATTAAATGTGGGGCAGAAAATAATGATTCGAATAAATTTTGTACGAATTGCGGATATGAATTGATAGATAAAAGTAACCCGCAGGAAATTATCTGTGAATCATGCGGTGCAAAAAATAAACCGGAAAATAATTACTGTATTTCGTGCGGGGAAAGTCTTAAAGTAGCAGAGAACATAAATGCTGCGAAATTGAATCTGCGCAGACAAAATAATTATAATAGAGCAAAGAGCAAAAGAAAAAGTATCCGGCACTCTACTGTTGAAAGCAAAAATTACTCATCGGCGAAAAAAATTGGATTAAAACCTGTGTTGATTACAGCAGCAGTAATAATTATTTCTTATCTCGTGGTTACTTTAATAGATTCCCGGAACGATACGAATACTTCTGCAGTGCGTACCATAGAAATGAAAAGTGCAAATCCCGCCGTTGAAGCAAATGTTTATGAAATCGCATCGAAGTTTGCGTGCTCGTGCGGTACATGCGGTGAAGAATCATTAGAAAAATGCACCTGCACACGTGCAGTGGAAGAGCGGCAGTTTATTAGAGATTATTTGGAAAAGAATGGTAAACAGGAAGATATTGTAGTTGCTTTAGCTAATAGATACGGCTACTTAAAATCGGCATACGCTAAAAATTATAAAGTGGATGTTTCAAAAATATGGACAGGCGATGCTTTGAAATCTTCGTCAAATTTAAAAGACATAATCAAGTAAGTTAATCTTCAAAAAATGTTGGAGCAAAAATGCCGAAAATAAATTTCTGTCCGCACTGCGGCAGCCGGATTCAAGATGATGGAAACTTTTGCCAGGAATGCGGTTTAAAGTTGTATGACGAAACTGTAAAAACAATCAGAATCGAACAGCTTCGCTGTAGCAAAAGCGAGGCAAACCGACTTGCGGAAAGTACACCAAATCATAAAAAAGAACGTGTATTGAAAGGCACTTCTGCTAAGAATAGAAATATTTACTGGTTGACGGCAAGCATTACCATTCTGGCTTTTGTGATTATTTATTATTCTTCTCAACCGACCAAGGAATACAAAATAATTAAAGATCAGCCGCAGGTTGTAAGTTCAGCTTCATATCCATCCACACGTTACGACCAAAGCTATTCTATTGCCTTTGCAAGAAATGGTAAAATTATTCTTCCTCTTGATGTAGTGAAAGAAAAGAAGATGGTAAAATTCGATTACTTCGGTAAGAATATTACAATACCAATCCTTGCGTATTTATCGGAAGACGGAAAAGTAATTACAGCAATCAGTATGTGCGAGCCGTGCAACTCGAAAGATTTCCACATTCAGGGCAGCAGCCTGGTTTGCAATTCGTGCGGCACATCATGGAATCTGAACGACCTTGAAGCAATCAGCGGTTCGTGCGGGAAATACCCGCCCGACCCGATTCCGAGTGCAGTTGTGGACAACGAAATTCAGATAGATCAATATATCGTATTAAATTGGCAAAGAAGAGTGTGAATATGAAACTTTACAACATATCTCTTCAGAGTATTCGCAGAAGAAAATCCAAAACAATTTTTCTTTTGTTTGGTCTCATTCTCTCGGTTGCGTTAGTTGTTATGTTGATAACATTAAGTGAAAACATTAATGCAAGTGTTTCGCAAAAACTGGATGAATTCGGTGCAAATATAATTATTACACCTAAAAGCGAACAATTGGCAATTAATTACGGCGGACTTTCAATTGGGGATGTATCATATAACAATTCGCAGTTAAAAGAAAAAGATATAGCCCGAATCAATTCGATTAAAAACAGCAAAAATATTTCAACCATTTCACCAAAGCTGCTGGAGATAACAGATATAAATGGAAAGAAAACAGTTGTAGCAGGTATAAGATTTGAAGATGAACTTCGGCTGAAAAAGTGGTGGCGTATAAAAGGGAAAGCCCCCGAATCTGAAAGTCAAATTTTAATAGGAAATAATATTTCCGCCGGTAGATATATTAATATTAACGACAGCATAAAAATTAAAAATGAGGTTTTTGCAGTCAGCGGAATTCTTGATAACACAGGCTCGCAGGACGATGATTTTGTCTTTATGAGTCTTTCTTCTGCACAAAAATTATTTAACAAACCGGAGGCGGTCTCACTAATCGAAATATCGGCTTTGTGTTACGACTGTCCCATTGAAGAAATTGTAGCTCAGACATCTAGCGCCGTTCCGGCGGCAAAAGTTACGCCAATTAAACAAACTATAGAAGCTAAGATGACGGCGGTTCACAGTTTCGAACATTTTTCAGTTGGTATTTCGCTGATAATTCTTGTCATCAGTTTTTTAATTGTTTTTGCAAACGTGAATGCTTCTGTGAATGAAAGGACAAGGGAAATTGGAATATTTAAGTCGGTCGGTTTTAGACAGATGCATATCTTAAAAATAATTCTGTTTGAGATTTTAATTATCAGTTTCTTAGCAGGACTGGTTGGATACTTTATCGGGATAGCTTCAGCAAAATTTTTACTGCCGCATCTAAGTATGTTTGCAGCTAATGAGTTGTTTATTAACCCTGCAGTATTTTGGGGAACCGTTTTGCTTTCACTTTTTGTTAGTTTTACAGCTTGCATTTATCCCGCACTTAAAGCTGCAAAACTCGATCCGACAGTTGCTTTCAGGTATATATAATTTTGGGAATTCATCCCTTCGGGAAAGGAAGAAAAATGAACTTAGTCGAAATAAATCAAATATCGAAAGTGTATGAAACCGGCGGAGAAAAAGTAGCGGCGGTTAACGATGTTTCTTTAAGTTTATTGAACAATGAATTCATTACTATCATGGGAGAATCCGGTTCAGGTAAAACTACGCTGCTTACTATTCTTGGCGGTTTGTGCAAACCGACATCCGGTAAAGTTATTGTAGACGGTTTGGATATCTATTCACTTTCTCAAAACAGCCTGGCGGATTTTCGAAAGGAATATCTTGGTTTTGTCTTCCAGGCATTTCAGCTTGTTCCGTATTTAACCGTCGAAGAAAACGTAATGCTTCCGCTTGCAATAAGCGATCTGACCAAAAAGCAAAAAAAGGAAATTGTTGATTCGATTCTTGAAAAAGTTCGTATTAAAGACAAATTGAAAAGGCTGATAAACGAACTAAGCGGCGGAGAGCAGCAGCGTGTTGCAATTGCTAGAGCTTTGGTAAACGACCCGTTGATAATTCTTGCCGATGAACCAACTGGCAATCTGGATTCCAAAACAAGCGAAGAAATCATAAATATTTTTCTTTCACTTGTCTCCGAAAGCAAAACCGTTGTGATGGTAACGCATAATAAAGAATATACGAGATATGCAACAAGAAGTATTGAACTATCAGACGGCAAAATAATAAAAGAAAATAATATTTCGCTTTCTGCTATTACTAGCCCAATTAATGTTTGATAAAAAATGAAACAATAATAATAAACAACATTGATATGGATTCGAAATTTTTGATAAGGATTGTAATGGTAATTTTGATCTCTATAATGCTTGACGTAATAAATGCACAAAACGGATTGTCAATAACAGTTAATCTACAATCTGTAGGTGGTAATTATACTTTCTATAACAATAGTTACAATAACGATAAAATTAATTTCTATTACAGCGGCATAGGGAATTGGACTATTAGTTTATTGGCTTCAATAAAGAATGCAAAAACTGCGGCTGAGCGTGCTGTTCCACAAACATTTACTTTTGTAAAATGGACAAATCCCAGCAATATTATTAACGATATTTTTTTCCCGCCCGCATTTAATATAAACACTTATGTTAAACTTCCCATGGCACCGTATTCGAAAAGAAAAGGTGAATATAGTTATGGCTTTTCCGTTACTCTTAGAAAATTAAATAAAAGTTTTTTTGCGTTTGCGAGCTTGGGATATGCCATTATAGCCAGCCCTTTACACATTAATTATAGAAACCCGCTGAGTTATGGGTTCGGTATAGGAAAGTTTTTTTATGAAAAATCACTGACTTCATGGTTTTTTTATCATAGTTATTCTAAGATTATTGAAAATAACGAGCCGCCCGAACTTATAAGTGTGGGATTCAACTACAGAATTTATACTAATGTTATTATTTATTTTTTAGAAACTTTAGAATTAAGCGGAAACTATTCGGAAAATTCATTTTCCGGCGGATTGAAATGGAATTTGTAAGCAGAATCAATATAAATCATATTAGGAGATTTAAGATGGAAAAACATTATTTAAATATCACAAACGCAGCAAAACGAATGTGCGTTGTTGTATCTCTATTTCTTGTGGCGGCTGTAAGTCCGTTTTATGCTCAGCATCAGCACGGAAACATGGGAGGCAATCAACAGATGCAAATGCAGCACAATATGAACACAATGATGGAGAATATGCAGACCATGATGAATCAAATAAGCCGGCTTGCCGATAGAAGCGGCAAAATGCTTCTTGTAATGAAGACAAGCGATAATCAAACCCAGCATGATATGAATCCGCTGAATGTGCATGCAAAATCAATGACAGCTTTGATGCAGGATATGAATGATATGTCGGGTAACATGAAAAATATAATTGCCGGCATGAACAAAATTATGAACGATCCTGAATTAATGAAAAACGATGAGATGCATACACACGTTGAAAGCATGATGAAAAACATGAAAAACATTATGAAAGAATATGAAAGTATGCTCAACGGGATGGAAAAGGTGCAGTTAAAGGAACAAACTAAATAATATGCATTTATGAAAAATAAAAATAAGATATTGCCCTTTACCTTCTGTCTTGCTGTAACACTCGCCTCGCTTACCTCCAAGTACAACGCACAGGAAGGCTGGTCTGTAACGGCCAGCCTCCAATATTCAGGAGGAAGTTACTCTTACAGCAATTCCAATAAAATATTTTACTTCTATGGCGGAGCTGGTTATCAAAGAAATAACTGGAGCTTTAATATTTCGGTACCCGTTGTTGCTCAGAATGCAGGCGGAGTTGGACAGGTAGGCGGAATGATGCTTCCGAACGGAAATAATGATAAAGATAATCGCTATAACATGATGGGCAGCAATGAAAACAACAATTACTTTATGAACAATCATTCAATGTCTTCTTTCAGTCATTTTGGATTGGGAGATATTTCTCTCTATTGTTCATATAATTTCTTTGAGGATAATGCTTCTTTGTTTTCACTTACTTTAAATTCATTTGTCAAAATTCCTACGGCGAGCTACAGTAAAGGGTTAGGCACCGGAGAACTCGATTTCGGCTTTTCGACAACGGCACGAAAAAATTTGTACGGCTTTATCGGCTTTGCCGACCTTGGCTATATTCGAATTGGTGATCCGGTAAATATTAATTACAAAAATCCGTTAAGCATCGGAATAGGCATAGGTAAAATTTTTGAGGAAGGTAATTATTCGCTGCTGCTTTATTATCAAGCGTATACTAAAATTATTGACAGCTATCCTGCCCCTCAATTACTATCGTTGGGATTTAATTACAAAATTAATACTGTTCTCACATTTTCTCTAATTGGAGCTGCGGGACTAAGTGAAGTTACTTCCGACTTTTCTTTTTCAAGCGGCTTGGAATGGAGCTTATAAATATTTATAAATAAATGAAAGGAGTTATTATGCAGTTAGTACCGGATTGGGCGCCGAACATTCATCCAATGATTGTTCATTTTCCAATTGTTCTTTTAATATTGGCTGTATTATTTGATTTCGCAGGAGTTCTATTAACTAAATTTGAATGGATTAAAAAATCAGCTTTGTTATTATATCTTTTAGGAACAATAGCGGCAGCAGTTGCCTTCATTACCGGCAATGCGGCATCTGATAGTATAAATATTCCTGCTAATGCTTTTTCAGCAGTGAATGAGCACGCCGATTGGGCGGAAACTACTTTATGGTTCTTTGTAGTCTATACAATTGTAAGGTTGTTAATCGGGATATTTTTTAAATCATTGAAAAAAGTAATTGTTTTACCAGTAGTTCTTATCGGTCTTGTAGGAATTTACTTTCTTTATCAAACCGGGGATCATGGAGCAAAATTAGTTTTTGGATATGGACTGGGAACCGGAAACATTATCAAATCGGAGAAAGAAAAAACAACAGCTTTAGACAAAATTTCCCTGCCTTCGATTGATTCAACATTTTCTTTTGCTGATAACGGTTCATGGAGGTTGACTGCAGGTAAGGGTATACTTAAAACTCTATCGGAAAAGTTTAAATGGGTTGAAGGTTCACTTCAAGAACTTAACCCTATGTACGAACCCTCCGAATCTATTTTAATGTTTCATCTTGACAAAGAAAATCCTGTTACAGCCGGATTTGTTTATGATAATAAAATCAAGAGTGTACAGGCTGCCTTGAAAATTAATATTGACGATTTTAATGGTGAACTGGAATTGGTTCACAATTTTGTAGATAAAAATAACTATGACTTCCTCGGTTTAAAAAAGAATGAAATTTATCTCGCGAGAAAGAGTAACGGAGAAGTAAAAATCTTTGAGAAAAATAATCTACCTAAGACAAACCAAGCCGATGATTGGCTCGATATAAAAGTTGTCAGCGAGGGAACTCACTTTAGAGGTTACATAAATGATAAACTGTATGTGCACGGACACGGAAATGCTCCCGCTTCCGGCAGCGTTGGAATGAAATTTTCCGGCACAGGCATCATTAGTATCAAAATGATTAATGTTGAATCGTTGTAATAAACAAATCACGAGTCTAATGAAGGAGAAAAGCAATGGAAATTACATATAAAGATAGAGGCGAATTTTTACGCGGCTTTTTGGTCTTAATCAGAAAAAACAAAAATGTAAATGAGCATGAACGTGCTATGTCGCTTATCGTTGGCAAACATTTCGGGTTTGCAGAGGATTTCTGTATCGAGTCTATTGATTATTTGCTAGAGAACGAATTCATTTCTGAAGAACCTCCCGTTTTTTCGAATGGTATTATTGCTGAATACTTTGTGAATGAGACTTACAGGATTCTTAATCAAATTCATCCATTGGAAAAAGATGAAATAGCATGGCTTGCCAGAACAGCCGAAGTCAATAAAATAAATCATTCTTTGCCGGGCACAGCAGAAAATAAAATGATTCAGCCGAAAGATTTTCCGGTTTAAAGCCGGACTTAAGAAATTAAAAAGAAGTTTTTAAAAAATTGAAAATCATGGTAAAGACTCCCTTTATTTAAGATAAAATTGACTGAAATTTTGGCATTGGTGTTTACTTGACTTTTCCATTAATAGACATTAATGGAGGTTGCATGAAAGAATGCATAGCTAC
Organism: Melioribacter roseus; assembly: GCA_020722085.1. Lineage (GTDB taxonomy): Bacteria > Bacteroidota > Ignavibacteria > Ignavibacteriales > Melioribacteraceae > Pyranulibacter. The sequence continues at coordinate 4,893 of DYLN01000094.1, read as the reverse complement.
ATGGTTTTAGAACATTCATTCATGCAACCGATACAAGTTTAACCTTATACTCCTGCAATTCTTCGTTTATATTCTTTTAAGGCTTCGTATAGCCTCTCTTTTGCAGTTGTGTCGCCGGGCATATTGTGAGAAGGGTGAATAAACAATTTAACGCCGCGGTCGGCTAATATCTCGGCGACTGTGGTAATAGTCATCCATACTGCAGTAACGAATGCAATAGTAGAAACCGGTCCAATTTTATCAAAATGATTTTTTAACGGCACAGAAGCATCCTCTAACGGAGTGCAGGTATCTACAACCAGATCTGCAATTTCAAAAATATTTTTGCCTGAAGAATGCCGAGTTATTCTTTTTTCTGCACCGTTTGCTGATCCAAAAACAATTACTTTCATCCCTATCTTTTTAGCCTCAAAAGCAATATCAATGTTAACATTATTAATGCCAGAGTGAGAGAAAATCCACATTGTATCACGCTTGTCAAAATTATAGCTTTTCATTATCTCAATGCCGTATCCTTCGGCTCTTTCCAGAAATAAAAACTGATGTATACCCATTCCGCCTACAATGTTGGTAAAAAAAGTAAGCGGTACTTCAATCATGGGATGAAAACCAACAAACCCGCCTATTCGTGGATACATTTCTTCAACTGGCAGTGTAGCATGACCACATCCGAAAGTATGAACCCATCTCCCGGCTTCAATTGTATCAGCCATTACTTCCGCTGCTTTTCTTATGTTTTCCATTTGTGTGCGTTCAATTTTATCCATTACCGCACGTGCATTTTTAAACCATTCTTCTGCTAACATAATTTCTCCCTAATAAATTATTCTGAAATTAGACTTTAATTTTATTTGAGATTTTTTTTAGTGTGATGAATAATAAGATTGCTATAAAAGTAAGACTCAATAATACTATTGCTATAAAATTTTCTATACCGTAATTATGAGCAATGATTCCTGTTAAGTAATTTAACAGCATATTTCCGCAAAGAGCAATTACAAGAACAATGCTAAACGCAGTACCTGAAATTACACTGTATAATTCACCAACATAACTAAGGTACACAGGAAAAGCCGCTGCTAAGCCGATACCAAATAGTATTAGTCCAACTACTGCTAAAAAGTACGAGGAAACTGTATATATTAAGATTCCAGCCAAGAATGAAACAGCAAGTGAGATATAAAGGACTAAAGTAGATGGCACTTTTTTCAGAAGGTATCCTAGAGCTAAACGTGCAATCGTCATCCCAAACACAAAATATGAGAGTGCATATAATGCCTTATCAGTTTTAACAAACAAATGTTGGCTCAAGTAAGTAGTAGTCCAATTGTTCATTAATCCTTCAACCCCGCTTTGAAAAAATAAGATGAATCCTAAAAGCAGAAGCGGTATTTCTTTTAACAAAGCTAATCCGTTTTTAACAGGAAAACCTTGAGGATGTTTTGGAAGCGGAAATTTTACTACAATAAAAAAGATAAGAGGGATTAAAATGAACACGGCAATAAAAGAAATGACAGTTTCGTATGGATAAATACCTGATAACAAGCCAATGATTGCAGGCATGCCAAGTGCACCGATTCCGAAAAACACGCCAAGTATGCTCAAATTAGCGCTCCGTCCTTGCTCACTTATATCTGACACGAGTGCATTAGTACCGCCATTTAGTGCACCTCCACCCAGACCAATAATGAACACAGCAATTTGCAAAGGATAAAATTCCTCAGCAGATGCAATAATTTCCAAACCAGCAAAAACGAGCAGCGAACAGGAAATTAAAAGAAATTTGTAGCCGTATCTATCTACGATTGGACCGAAAATCAAAGAACCACCAAGAACTCCAAATGGAAGAAGTGTTGCGAGTGCGCCGGCAGTTACTTCATCAATCGAAAATTTTGAAATTACCGAAGGCAAAATTGATCCGAGAGATATCAGCACAATTCCAAAAAGAAGCATGCCGAGACATGCGGCTGCAAAAACAAGTTTTTTATTGTACATTATTTTGTCCTTTTGATGTGATGTTTTCCATTGCAAGAAAACCGGCGCCGTAAAGACCGGCATCACTTCCTAATGAAGAGGCGGAAATCACAACGTGATTTATACTTATAGGCTGCGCCCATTTCTTTGCTTCAAGAATTATTTTGTCTATTAACTGAACTGCCGGTCCGAATACTCCGCCGCCGAATATTATTTTTTCCGGATTGAATAAACTAACCAAATTTGCTGCGGTCATTCCCCAATATTCAATCGCTTCGTTAATTACTCTAACTGAAATAGGATCGTTTGTTTTATAACTTTCAAAGACATTTCGTGCTGTAATTTTTTCGACGGGTATTTTTTTCAAAATCCCGGAATAATTTTTCTCTCGTTGTAAATATTTTTTTGTAACTTTAGCTATTCCTTCGCCGGAAGCATGATATTCAAAACAGCCGCATGCCTTATATTCCTTTCTGAATGGTTTATCCAAAGCGAGCCAGCCAATTGCGCCGGCAATGTCGTGCGAACCCCGTAAAATTTTTCCATCGATCATTATTCCCGCACCGATACCAGTTCCCACTGCAAGAAAAATCGCATCTTTACATCCCTTTGCAGCGCCTTTCCATGTCTCGCCTAAAATGTAGCATGCACGGTCGCTGTCAATATTTACAACAATGTTTTTGCCAATAAGTGTTGATTTAATCTCATCGAGAAGCGGGTAGTTTTCCCATCCAGGGATATTCGGTGCCCAAACTCTGCCTGTACGCGAATAATAAATACCCGGGACACAAATACCAATTGCATCAATTTTGTTTGTGCCGGCTTGTGTAAAAAATTTATTTATTACTTCCTGAATTAAAAATCCGACTTCACTGCCTTTCCTTCCTTCGAGTTTTGCAGTTTCCTTTTGGAGAATTTCGCCTTCCGAATTAAACTGTGCGGCTGAAATTTTTGTGCCGCCGAGATCAACTCCGATAACGGACATAATAACTCCACGTAATTATCTTATGTCAAATTATGTTTTAGTTAAATTCCAGATTCAACTTCTTTTGTAAAATAATTTTTTTCGTCTAACGAGTATACTAAAAGAGATTTTTTGCATTATCACTCTCTTTTCCATATTGTATTTATATAAATCACTGTTTATAATTTAATTGAAGCAGAGTTTCACCGTTTCTCGAGGGTGACCAAAAAGTAAGAATCAACAAAATAATTCGAGAGAATTCCCCGTAAAACACACGGGACAAGCTGCGCAATTCGCGGTTATTGTTCTATTAAAAAGTTACTTTTTGGTCAGCCTCAAAAGAATCTTAATTCGTGAAAATTCGTGTCTCATTTTATTAGTGAGATTTTTATATTCTTAGCTGCTCTAATAAGTCTGCCATCCTGAAAATAAACAACATTTATTCTTGCAAAATAAATACCGCTTGCATAATCGTTTGCATTCCAAGCAAACTCGTAGTGCCCACTTTGTAATTTTTCATTTACCAGTATAATTTTTTGCCGACCGAGAATATCATAAACAGCAAGATTAACGATTGCATCCGAAGTAATTGAAAATCCTATTTTAGTTTCTGTGTTGAACGGATTTGGATAGTTGTATAATAGAAAATCTTTGACGGCATAATATTCACTTGCAACAGAGACTGGGAAATCTGTTGAAAAGCTCCATGTATCCGACCATAAACTATTTCCGTTGATATTCGATGAACTAACGCGCCAGAAATAAGTTTTATTGTTTCCGAAATTATTGAATTTCTCTTCGGTAAAATTTAATCCCGGCTTATTCAACACAAACGAATCAAAATTTTCATTTTCTGAGATTTGTAAATTGTATGAAGTTGTAGAATCTGTTGTCTGCCATTTAAATATGATATTATTAGTATCAATAATTGCAGCATTGAAAGGAAAAGAGAGCTGCGGTGCCGCCGGAACATTTTTTGGATGATGCAACATGTACTTCTCAATCATATCAAGCAGCGGAGTACTGCCGTTAAAATAATCCTGCCCGATTCTCCAGATGATTGTACCGGCAAGGTTGTTCTTGTAAACATATTCTGATTTTAATTTTATTGAGTTTGTATCCTCGAATGTGATTGTCTCTGTCCGGTTTTTATTCATAAGATACGGCACCTTAGCGGTGTTATCCCACATATAATCCCAGCCGGAAATAAGTTTTTGATAAACAGAGGAATAACTTACAGCCGATGCGCCGGAATGTGTTTGAAATAGTCCTGGAGCTTTAAAATCATAGCCGTAAAATGGAATGCCGATACAAAGTTTGTTTTTCGGAATTCCTTTTTGAATATAGTATTTAACACTTGCGTTTGTAGAGCCGCTCTGAGAAGCTGAAGAATAAAGAGGAGAATTATGCCCGGAAGTTTTTTCCCATGGTCCGTAAAAATCGTAAGTCATAATGCCGAACCAATCAATATAATCTATCAATTGTTTAATATCGTAACCGTTATTCCAATCGGTTGACGGAAGAGCAGCGCTGAGAAATTCTAATCCGGAATCGTCGAGAGCCTTTCTTAATTCTTTTACAAGAGATACAAGATTACTTCGATCTGCTTCTGTCGGGTATTCCCAATCAAGGTCAATGCCGTCATAACCATAAGTCAAACAGAAGTTGATGATGTTTATAACAAAAGCAGTTCTGCTTTCGGTATTTGCTACCATTGGTGAAAAGCCGTCTGAATTTCCCCAGCCGCCTAAAGAAACTACTATTTTTACTCCGTGCTGATGGGCAGCCGCCACAAGTTCGGGATACAAAAACCAAGTGTCCATGCTTAAAGTGCCGTCGGCATTGGGTTTAACAAATGCATGTGCAATGTGTGTTAATTTATGATATTCAATTGCAGTGTACGGATACTCTGAATAGTTTGCGTAATAATATCCGACTGCAATTTTAGCATTCGA
>DYLN01000093.1 GCA_020722085.1 Melioribacter roseus | reverse complement strand
AAGTCGTTGTGCAAAATATAATTTCCTAATGCATAATTTAGGTTTAAAAAGCCCTCTTTTTTGACGGAAAACCGAGAAAAAGTCACTAAAATTAATGTTGCAACATTAAATGTCATAACGTATATTTGAATTGTTAATAAATTATTTATTCACAAAAAAGGAGTAACAAAATGGACGTATTAAGCTTAGGCTTTATAGCATTTGGTGTTGTAACTGCTGCTGCACAGGTTGAAACTACAACATGGGATTTTGACAAAGCCCATTCAAAGGTCGGGTTCAGTGTCCGGCACATGGTCATTTCCGAAGTGGAAGGATACTTCAAAGATTTTTCGGGCACTGTATCTACAGAAGGTGATGATTTTTCTACTGCCAAAGTAGATTTTAAGGTTAATGTTTCTTCAATTAATACCGATAACCAGGAAAGAGATAACCACCTGAAATCTGACGATTTTTTCAATGCTGAAAAATACCCGGCAATGTTTTTCAAAAGTACCGGCATAAAAAAAGTCGGTGATAACAAATATAAACTGCTTGGCGATCTGACGATCCGCGACATAACCAAGCCGGTCGAGTTGGATATGATTTATTTTGGAACTGTAAAGGACCCGTGGGGAAATACACGTGCAGGCTTTAAGATTACAGGAGAACTGAATAGATTTGATTATAATTTAAAATGGAATGCGGTCCTTGAAACTGGCGGATTAGTTGCAGCTAAAGAGGTAAAACTGGATATTAACGTTGAACTTATAAAAAAATCTTAATGACACTTGAAGAAGAAATAAAACAAAGCAAATTTAGAAACGAATTCCAGAAACTGGCAATTAATCTTATCTATACTTACGGCTGGGTTGCAAAGAAGCACAGCGTCATTATGAAGGACTTTGATATTACTCCCGCGCAATTTAACATATTAAGAATATTGCGTGGGCAGTATCCTAATCCGGCGTCGGTCAATTTGTTAAAAGAAAGAATGCTGGATAAAATGTCCGATGCATCCCGGCTCGTAGACCGTCTAATTAAAAAAAAGTTGGTTGACAGAAACGTTTGTCCTGAGGACCGCAGAAAGGTAAATGTAATTATTACTCAAGCAGGATTAGATTTATTAAAACAAATCGACACACTGGACAATCAATTCGATAACATATTTAAGAATTTAACCGAAAAAGAAGCAAAAAAACTAAATGAACTTCTTGATAAACTGCGCGGCTGAGAAAGGAATGGATCAATTGGAAAAAACAATTTTAGGAATACACAATATAAACACGAAAGCAACGGTTGTGCATAAGAAATAAGAAACAAATCGAATAAGGCAAAAGGTCAAATTAGGCGCGGCGATGTTGACCCTCACATTCCTGCGGAAAGAATAAATGAAACGGAAAAAAATCTTGAAAGAAATAAATACCTCCGCTACAAAACGATTTTATAAAGGAAGGGGACACACCGTAAACAAAGATGAAATTGATTTTATAAACAAATTGAACTTGAGCTGTGAGATAGGACGGATTTTTGAGGGAAAGATAAAAGGGAAAAGTCATTCATATTCCTCAAAGAAGGCTGGATAATTCTTGTCTGGGTTTTGTTTCAAAAACTTTTTCATACTTTCCCTATCAAAATTAATTCCTCCAAATTTATTAATGCAAACTTTTATTGTGGGAATACAATACGATTCTATCTTTTCTTTTATCTGCTGTGAATTAAATCTAATAATACTCCACCCGGCAGAGGTTAAATCATTGTTGCGACGATTGTCTTTTTCAGCAGCTTTAGGGTTGTGGTGGTACTTATCTCCATCTGTTTCGATGTCTATTTTACCTTTTTTGCAATAAATAGCAAAATCAAGGAAATAATGATTATAATCTATTTTAACAACTTCTTGCCTCTCAGCACTAATTAAATTTCTTTTTATCTCAGCCCAAAGCCTGTCTTCAAGCGTACTACTGTCAAACAAATCATTAACTTCGATTGCGTTCATAAATTTTTTATATGTCGTCTGAATAAAAACTATTCGTCGCCATCTTCGACTGAGAATTGGCTTTGGTAAAGTTTCGATTTTATCAAAAGAAATTTTATAATAGCTTCTATTAGATTTGTAATTTTCTTTTTCGCTTGGAAAAAGTTCCTTGCGGGATGTTTTGGTAATACCAGAAATTCTGGCATAGTGTATAATCGTCTGTGGGTAATCTTTTATAGCTCCTGTATAATAAAAAGCTATCCATTTTGGGGGCCAGCGTCTTTTAAGGTGTTTCTCAGCTTTATCAACGGGAATTCGATACCAATGCTCTGTTTGAATTATTTTAAAGTCAGAAAAATTGTTAACAATTCCAACAAGTAGCTTGTCTGATTTATGCATAACATAAAATTTTTATAAATTTCATCATAAAAATAACAATCATATTAATGAAATCCTTCTTTCCCAAACTCACATTCAAAGTCTATGATATTATTTCTTACGCAGAATTAGTAGCAGCGGAAAATGCCAACGTTCAAAAGGGAATGAACTTGCAAATTAAGTCGGCTTACTCAATCTTTCTTATGTCAGTCCGTAAAGGTGCACCTTATTCAGATGAGTGGGATGAAAGAAAGGGAACTTACTGCAGAGATGAAGAGAACTGCTCATACCACTCACACACAGCTAAAATATATGCACCCGCGCCATAGCCAGCCATCGGTACCGCACCGCCATAGTTTTCGTTGTAGTAATCGTAAAGCTCGGCGCTGTAATTGAAATTCAGCCCGGCATAATCGGTTACCGCATCAATCAAAAATTTTGCTTCTTTCTTCATCCCTAATTTAATAAGTGCTGAGGCAGCTCTTAAATCGGCAAATGGCCATTCACTTATTGCGTACTAGTCGGTGCTGTTCAATCGGGAAAATCCTCTGCAGCTGTCTATTTTTAATCCTTTAATATATTCTTTGTAATTACTTTCGAAAAATTTTTTATCTGAAATTACATCCTGTGCAAATGCATCGAATGTGCCGCTGTCGTAAAAACCGAAAGTCTCCGGCGATTGGGCTTCGTAAAATCCTTTTATGAGTTTTCCTTCATAAAATAAATTTTGTTCGATACCGTTCTTTAGTCTTGCGGCACCGTAAAAATATTTTTGGTAATCTTCTGATTATTTTTTTTGAGCAGTTCTGCCAAACTGCGTAAGCCCGCAGCATTAACAACCGCAGTGAATGCATTTTGGTTCCCGGGCAAATGCGTTTCCCACGGACCAGAATCTTTGCGGATTAAATTGTTTGGTTCAATAAAAATGATTTTTTAGGTGCCGGACCGAAATTAGCTTCGTTGAGATATTTTATATGACAGAAAATGCCGACAATTCTGCTGTAAAGTCCGCCGCCGGTTCCATCATACATCCTGACAGCAAGAACATTTTCTTCTTTAAGAATGCCTTCTGAAATTTTATAAATTCTCGATTGATTCTACGCAGTTTCGTATTTTTGGGGGAAACTTCCCACGGATCCAATTAGATGTCTGTTCAAATATGATTCGTCAACATCGTCGATTTCGCCGAGAAGCAGATATAAATTTTTGTTGCCGGAAACATTAAGCGTGTCCCAATCTTTGTCGTTAAAATTTATTTCTTTGCAGGCTGCGTCGTCTCCGGTTTTGAAAAGCCATCTTGAAGAAAGTGAAATCGTTTGCGCCTGAAGTGGCAATGTCAGAAGTAAAATTTGAACGAAGGAAAAAAAATTTTTTGTGGGTCTTTTCTTTCATTTCAATTCTATCGATTTGAAAATAAGTAATAAGGTTAATTCATACGTGTTAACGAAAGTTACTAAGGTATTTCTCGTACAAAGGTAAGATTTCCATCCTTTCTTGTCTATTACACTCAAAATCTGAAGCAGCCAGGAACCATATTTTGTCTTTTTTATTCGGTACAATAACATAATGTTGACATGCAATTATCACTTTTGTTTTTCACTCATAGCTTTGAATGCAAGTGCATACATTTGAATTTGTTTTATCATTGCACCGAGACCATTTTTTCGGGTTGGCGAGAGATGCTTATCAATTCCGATTTGTTTCAAAAAATCCGGCGGACTTTTTAATATTTCTTCTGCACTTTCACCGGAATAAACTTTTATCAAAATAGCGATTAAACCTTTTACTATCATTGCATCGCTGTCGGCGTTAAATATAATTTTTCCGTTCTCAAACTTTGCGTTTATCCATAGCTGCGACTGGCAGCCTTCGATTTTATATTTGTCCTTACGATATTCCTCCGGAAGCGGTGCAAGTTCCCTGCCAAGTTTTATCAAATATTGATATCTCTCTTCCCAATCCGGAAGCTGTTCAAATTCTTTAACTAACTGTTCTTGTTTCTCTTTTACCGGCATAGATTTTCTTTTTGATTCACAAAACTATTATTACAAAAATAGAATTAAAATTCAAATATTAGATCGAGTCATTTTCTTCCTCTTCCTGCGCAGGAGATGATTCTTCGTCATAATCTTTCTTTTGCTCTTTAATCTCAAAATCTTGAGTCTGTTTTATGCCGTTTATCTCAATTTCAACTTTGTATTTTCCCGGCTGTAAATAAATATTTCCGTCATCCGAGTTTTTGAGTGTAACGGTTTTTTCTTTTTTGTTCTGATTCAGTGATTTTTCATAGACTGCTTTTTTGGACGAATCAATTGTCAAATCATATTTCACAAAATTCAGTCCTCTTTCGGATTCATCATTTAACTTTTTCAATTCGATGCCGGAATCCGTCATTATTTTAATTTTTGCATTTCCGCTTTTATTGGAATAAAAAACAAAATTTACTTCCGGTATATACGGTTTAGTCCACACATATCTTTTATTGCCCCATCTCTCATTAAAGGTAAGAGTATTTAATTCAAAAAAAACTAGATTTTGCTGAAGCAGGCTGTCGGTTAATTTTTCAATGTAACTTACGTCGGCAGTGTAAAGTGATCTTCCGTGAGTTGCTGCAACAAGTTTTCTGTCCCTCGGCTGAATAACAAGATCGTGCACAGCCACAGCCGGCATTCCTTTAAACAACGCCATGAAATTTTCCCCGCCGTTAAGTGAAACGTAAAGACCGTTATCGGTTCCAACGTAAATAATATTTTTATTTACAGGATCTTCTTTCACAACATTAACAGGTTCATCAGGTAAATCAAGTCCAATTCTTTCCCACGTCTCACCGTAATCTGTTGATTTATAAACTAGTGCATCGAAGTTATCCCATCGGTAGCCATTTAAGGAAACGTAAACCGCTCCTTCATTAAAGTTGGAAGCTGCAACCCGGCTGATCCAATAATTCTGCGGAAGTTTATCCGAAATTCTCTCCCATGAATTTCCGCCGTCTCTCGTAACATAAACTAAGCCGTCATCGCTGCCAGTGTAAATCAGACCGAATTTGAGAGGGGATTCATCAATTGTCGTCAATGTTCCGTAGGGAACGTCGCCCTTTCTACCTCCTTTGGTTAAATCGCCCGAAATTATTGCCCACGTTTCTCCTTTGTCCAAAGAACGGTGGAGTTTATTTGAACCTAGGTACAAAATATCCTGGTTGTGAGGCGAAAGTTTAATTGGTGCCTGCCAGTTAAATCTAAATGGGTTTTCGCCAAGCTTGTGTTTAGGCGTTATTCTTTTTGATTCTCCGGTTTGTTTATTGATGCGGTAATAATTTCCAAATTGAAAACCTGCATAAACAGTGTTGTTGTCGCGTGTATCTACCTGAACCTGCATGCCATCGCTGCCCAAAATGTTTTTGAATGCGTAATGACCGGTTTGTATCCACTCGTAATTTTCCTTGTTGTTGGAGGGACCAACCCAAACACCGTTATCCTGCAGTCCGCCGTAAACATTGAAAGGTTTGTCCATATCATAAGCAACGGAATAAAATTGACCTACCGCAGGTGAGTTTGCGTTTATCCATGTTTCACCGTCATCGTAACTGATATTCAATCCGCCATCATTGCCGTCTATTAAGTGTCTGTCCCTTTTCTGACTAATCCAAAGTGCATGATGATCTGCGTGAACATTTTCTTTCGCAATAGATTTAAAATTCTTTCCGCCGTCTTCTGATTTTAAAATCGGAACACCCATCACATAAATTTTGTCTGGATTGACGGGGGAAATCCCGATTTGTCCAAAGTAATAACCATAAGTATGAACAACGCCGTCAAGGAAATCTTTGTGTGTTTTACGCCATGTTTTTCCGGCATCATCAGAACGGTAAATTTCAAGACCGATAATCGGAGTGTCAAACAACAAGGCATTTGCATCTTCGAGGTAATTGACAAGTGCCAACGGTTTTATTTTATTTTCTTTCACCATTTTCATAACCAACCCGGCGGTATACTCTTTCGGGAACCCCTCTCTTCTCAGATATTCTTCAATATCCTCTTCCTTTAATTTAAGGAAATCGTTTTTCGAAATTGTTCTTATAAGATTTTTTGTTACTGCAAATTCTTCTTTCTCTTTTTCTTTGCGGTGAAATTGATTATCGAGGGCAGCATAAAGTATGTTTGGATTGGCTGGAAAAACTGCAAGTCCGATTCTCCCAACACCTTCTCCGGCAGGAAAACCGCTTTCTTTAGTTGTGATCAAAGTCCACGTCTCACCGCCATCTGTACTTTTATAAATTCCCGAAGAGCTTCCGCTTTCTTCAAAATTCCATGCTCTTCTTGTCCGGTACCACATTGCGGCGTAAAGTTCATCGGGATTTTTCGGATTAATCACGAGGTCTATTGTGCCGGTATTATCGTCTATATATAAAGTTTGTTTCCATGTTTTCCCGCCGTCCGTTGTTTTGTAAACTCCGCGTTCTTTGTTGGGCGAGTATAAATGTCCTGTTGCAGCAATCCAAATAACATTTGGATTACCGGGATGCAAAATTATTCTGCCGATGTGTTGGGTTTCTGCAAGACCAAGATACTGCCATGTTTTTCCATCGTCTGTTGTTTTATAAATCCCGGTGCCTGCATAAGAAGATCTGCTCGAATTGTTTTCGCCGGTGCCAACATAGACAACATTATTTTTCCAATCAACGGCAATATCGCCAACCGTCATTGAAGCCTGGTCATCAAATATCGGAGTGAATGAAATTCCATTGTTTATAGTTTTCCAAACCCCTCCCGAAGCATAAGCGACATAAAAATTTGTTTCGTCGAATGGAGAGACATCAATATCCGTTACCCGTCCACTTTGAACTGTAGGACCGATAGATGTCAACACAACATTTTTTAGTAATGAATTTTTCTGCAGCTCAATTCTTTTCTCATATCCTTTTAACCTTTGTTCTGCAGAAGTCGGCTGGATAGCATTCTGTTCTTGAGAAAACGCTGCAGCGGGCAGAATTAATAGAATGGCGGTAAACAATAAATTTTTCATACTGCGCATCTAATTTTATGAATGATAAACAAACTTCAGGAAAGCAGATTTGATATGCAAGTTTATTTGTTTGTTGTGAGGCGGGGGAGAAATCCACGCCGGACTTGCAGCATGGAGGTCACAATTTGATTTTTCAATCAATTAAACAGCAAGTCCGGCTATGAGATTTTACGGGAGTAAATTTTATTTGAAAGCAACAGCAGGCTGTTCTAATCTTTCGGCAATTTGTTTGAAATACAGGTCTGGATTTTCTTTATCGACAATTTTAATATCTGAAAACATGTTATAAAAATTGAAGTACAAACTTGCCAACTGGGCTTTATATCTGATTGTCGGTGTTTCGCCTTTCAAAGCAAGTTCATTCAATTTGTCGATAAGATCGCTGTAATCGATCTGCGGGAATTTTGACTTCAAATCGATAGAAATAAAAATCGAAGACTCAACAACGCCGGCATTTTTGCTTTCCATTGCCAGTACAAAATTTGAAACAGCTTTATTTATAAACTGCTCCGTTTTAGGTTTTTGTGCAAATACCGATGCAGAAAACGCAAACAGAAGAACAACCGTCATAATTTTAGTTAATGTCCTTTTCATCTTTAATCCCTTCTTTAATGAATAAATAACTGTTCACGAATAGTCAATTACAATGCCAACGCACGATACTTGCTGCAACATATTACAGTCTCTATACTTAGCCAAAAAATTTTACAGAAGGTTTTTATGCGGAAGGATGCCACAAAACTTCCCGCCAAAAAACATGAATTGTCGAAAGTTATATATAACAGTTTTTATTAGTGTTATTTGCACAATAGTGGAAAATGCAAAAATGTGGCATCCTTTTTAGTGGTCGAGTATGAAAAACTTCGAGAGTAATAATTTTATTAAACCCAGATTGCCCATTAGGAAAATTTATCATTAACATATTAGTAACATAACTTGTTAAATGATAAGTATTAAATCCCGACTTAGATTTTCTTGGGCTTGTGGTTATCCATATCTTCGGTAAAAAATTTTCTTACTGTTATATTGCTCTCAAGCCCTTAGAAAATGTTATTCGATTTGTCATTAGTGTTTTTCTAATGACAAATTTGGGTTAAACGGTTTCTTTTTTTACTGATCTTAAAAATGTTCCGAATTGTTTTTGTTCTTCAAGCCGGCATGACCACACAAGATCGCCGTTCCAGATAGTAATATCGGGGCATCCATCGCACATGCTTTGTCTGCCGTCAGTCATAAAATCAACAGGCTGTATCATCATTATAGACTGCATGTATGTTTTTTTGAAAAGTCTGAACGGATTTTTCAGAAATCTTTTAGTCGTGTTTCTCAAATCTTTATCGAATGGCCAGAGCAGCAGCAATGTTAGACGACCCATTCCTGCGGTCTTCGGAGAAGCATAAGACAAATAAGTTCCTTTGAAAAAGTGATGCCATGCCATTACCAGTTCTAAAAATTTGGGACCGAGGTAACCGTAAATTTTTCCAGGAACTCCGATTCGCTCTGTCAAAAGCCACTTGAATGAATCGACTTTTTCTGTTCCGTTTAAGTAAGCTGCAGGAGAAAAATCCGGGAATTTTTCACGGATAACTCTTACAATATCTGTAGAAAGAATATCAACTCTTCGTTTTTCATCGGAATGATACATAATATTGTGCCAGTCAATTTTTTTGCCGTTTGCGTACCAGTCGAAAGGCATATCGGGCACAACATATCTGAACGCAATAAAAACCATTGTATGAACAATATCTATATTATTCTGTGCCCATTCCACCATGCCAGGCACATACTGCAAAGTATCGTCGTAAACAGTTGAGTTGAATGAGCATGCAATGTCTCCTTCGTCAGCAAGCATTCGTGCATAGTAATAACGAAGTTCATTCAATTCTAATTCATTTTTGTTTTTCCATTCGCCGCCGCGTCCTTGCTTGCTGTCGATGTGAAATGTAAATCCGTAAACGCCGGCTTTTTTCAATTCATGCAGAAATTCTTTTGTTAGTGCTTTCCCGTTTGTATTGATGATCGGTTTAAGCCCGCGCTTTTTAATGTCTGCTACGGTTTCGATAATATTCGGATATAAGAGTGGATCGCCACCGGCAATTGAAATGCAGTCTGAATTTCTCTTTTGCTGAAAAATATCCAGTTCACGTTTTACTTCTTCAAAAGTTTTATGTGAATTTTTTTCGTTGGCGCGGTAACAGCCGTCGCATGCGAGATTACACATAGCAGTTGGCTCAAGCCACGAGATTGCATTGTCGGGAAGCGTCCACGGAAGTCTGTAGAGTTCTCTGTGATTAAGAATGCCGTTTGTGTGCATAGTTCACCCTCATTTATGTTGACAAAAAAGTTTGCCTATGTAAAACCAAAAAATTTATATAAAAGGTTGTAGCAGAAGTAGTTATTTACTCTCCTTGCACAAACACTATGCTTGGAATATTGTCCAAGGGACTGAGTAATGTAAGTTATTTATGAAATATTACTTCCGCTGCAGTCTCAAATTTTATCAACTAAAACAAGGTTGAACTTGAGTATGAAATGTAAAAAAAAGTTTTATTCGAATGAACAAATAAATTGCACTGCTTTTAAATTTAACAAGGACACAATGTCCTTAATTCTTTTTTGCGTATTGATCGGATAAAATAACATACGGCTGCTCCCCGCTTGCCGGCACATGAATTAACTTTTCTTCAATTAGCCTGTTTGTTGCTTCCCTAATTATAAACTGGTAAACCCAAATTAAATATTCTCTAAAAGACGATTGGTTTTTATAAATTGAGTCCAGATAGCTTTCTCTAAGGCGGCTTCTGTTTTTTTCGAGAAGTTCTATTAGATCATTCGAGATCAATTCGGAAATTGCTTTTAGTCTTTGAAGGTCGTCCCGATTTATTACAGGGATTGAAATGACGTCGTATTTATTTCCAATAATTTTAAGTTCGTCAATATATTTTCTCGAATCGGCGACTTCTGTTTGCAGAAAATTTTTTCTTGTTCTTTTGTTTGAATAATTTGCTGCGGTAAACCCTTCAAACTCTTCTGAATAATCGTAATAATTTTCGAACGGTTCTAAATCTGAATTGTCCATTTTCTGCATTGACAAATAATAATGCTTATTTCCTTTTGCCGGGGGCAATGATTTAAGAAATTTCGTTTCAATATTTTTTATCTGCCATTTACTCAGTGAAACGTCACTCAAGATAAATAACGAGAGAGAATCAAAAGGAATATTCCGGAACGATATAATGCTGTCGTATTCTGTTTTAATTTGTTGGAGGTGGGCTTTTACAATTTCTGCAGTAAGCATGCCTATCGGTTCGGCTGTTTTAGTAAGAGTCTTTGCATCATCGCCGGTTATTACCATGAATGAAGGGAAAAATTTGCCGCTGCTGCTTCTTCTAATTAATCCTTCGGCAAAAAGATTGTTTATAAGCGAATCATATTTCTGTTCGGATAGGTGAAGGAATTTTTTTATCTCTGCCGCTGATTTTTCATAATGCAGAAGAATGATTAATTCTTTGTAAGTGCTTTTTGTTAAATCTATAAGAGGATGGTCTGAAACACTGCCGATTATCTTAATTGTGTAATTATCTTTTATGTTTTCTTCTGTATTTTGTCTGCCGCATCCCGCAGCGAGAGATAGAAATAAAAAGATTAATACAGGCGCAAAGGCAGTATATGTTTTATTTTTTATTTTCATCCGGATAGTATCCTACCATCAAATTTGTGCCAAAGCTCGTAGATTTTCTTTCAACTTTTTTTATGCCGGCAGATGCAAACCATTCTCTCATTTCTGCTTCGGTGTATGTGTCGCCGCAGGCTGTACCGACAAGCATATTCAGAGCAAACAAAGCCCCTTGATAGGGTTCGGTTCTATCCTCGCTCATTACAAAATCGTTTATAACTATTATTCCTTTTGGATTGAGCGCGCCAGCGCACTTTTTAATTAGATTTTTATTTTCTTCATAGCTGTTGATATGTACAATTGCAGAAAGCAAAATCAAATCGTAGCCGCTGCCGAAATCGTCCTTTAAATAGTTGCCTTTGACATAACTAAACTTATCAGAGAAACCGGCTTGTTCAACATATTTTTTTGTAATTGGGATAACATGTGGCAGATCAAAAACGACCGCATGTATTTCGGGTTTTCTTTCAACGAATCCCATTGAAAATGCGCCTGAACCGCCGCCGACATCCAGAACCTTTTTAACATCTTTCAGATCGATCATCATTGCAATAAGTTTTGCCTGTTTTGTACCTCGGTAGTGCATTGCAGCAATAAAAGATTCAACCCAATTTTCTCTTTCTTTTTTATTCTGGTCTCCCTTTGTGGATGTTCCTGTGATTACCGATTCGGTTAAATAACTCCACGTATCCCATAAATTATTCGTGTGAAAAAGTCCACCCATAAATTCGGGTTTCCCTTTCACAAGGTATTTGGATGCAGTTTCCGTGTTATAAAATTTCCCTTTTACTTTTCTTAGCAGACCCATTCCGCAAAGTGCATTCATCAGTCTTTCTGAAGCACGTGTATCAGCAGAAATTTTCTTTGCAACTTCGTCTGCTGTGAGCATGTGACCGTCCAATACGGAAAAAATATCGAGTTCAAAAGCGGTTAATAAAACTCTGCTTTCCTGAAATGCATAAGCGATTTCTCTTATTTGATCAGGAGTAACAATACCATTCATTTTGGTAATTGGTTTCGTTGAACTTTTTTCAATTACTAAAATACAACAAATTATTTTTTAACGGGTCAGCCGTAAGGCTTTCTGAAATACTAAATGAATCAGCAGGCATTAGTGCTGAAATGGCTTCACGTCTGGAAAGAGCTTTCGGTGTAAAAGCACAATTAGACCTGACATGCAATCAGGGTATGACCTGTGGAAGACAGAAAGATAGCAGAAAGTTTACCCGTATTCGCCATATTACATCAAAATAAATTTACAGAAATTATTCAGCCCCAATGAAGAGAAACATCGTGTTTGGAATAAACCTCACCAAAAGCGCGGTTCACTATTGGAATAAGATTGTTTATTTCTGCTCTTGGTATTTTTTCAATATCCTTGTAATGCTTGTTTCGTTTTACCTCTTCATCGGTTTTGTCCGGCAGCAATAAAATAAAATGGCTGTGCGGTGTAACTGCTTTAGCAAATTTAAAATCGCTCAAAACATCAAAGATATGCTGCTGGTCGCTTTCGGTGATAATTAGATCGTAAACATCGGTTCTAAGTGCTTCGGAGTATTCTTCACGAGTGGTTGTGGTTTTTACAACGCAATGCGGGTATTTTTCTTTAATTAATTTTTCTATTGAATTGGGGTCAACATTTCTGTCGTAATGAAGAACAATAATTTTCTTCTCCATTTTACCCTCCTTAAAATTAAATGTCCCTCCTTTTTAGATTAAGTTAAAAAACAACACAATAAGTGTAACAATAAAAAATTAAAGTTAGTTCCAGAAAAAAATTTTGACTACATCAAATAGGATGCGTAGTCTTATAAAACGGTTTAGTAAATTTTTCATATCGGTGGAAATATCAGTACTGTCCAAATTATTTTTTATAACGGGGAATCGATTTGAAAACAATTCATTATTTGG
>DYLN01000249.1 GCA_020722085.1 Melioribacter roseus | reverse complement strand
AATAAAAAGAGATACTTCAAATAAACCAAATATTGTCCAATTATATTTTGTTAAATTTAGCAGAGGATACTGAGAAGTAAAATCTTCGGAAGCAGATGCAAACCATATAATAACAAACATGACTACAATAAAAACAATACTTATAGGGAGACCAAATGTTAAATCGCCAAATTTAAACCCGTAGTTTGAAATTTTTTCTCTAAAAAATAATTTTATAATTAATAACGGAATAACAAGCAGAGTTATAAAATCACCGGCAAACCAAAAAAGATATTCATAAAGATCCGCATCCGGGTTATCGGCAAAGTACTGGTAATAAATATTTTCATGAAAAAAATTCCGCGAAGTATAATACCACGAGATAATTTGCAGAACAGCTATTGAAAGGAATATTATTGATACTTTTTTATCAAGCTGCTTTAACGCGCAGGCAATACCGGTAAAATCTTTCTTAAATTTTTCTTTCTGAATTAGTCCGTTAAACCGCATTTTTACAATTCCGCAAAAAATTTTATTTAAGAGGTTCCTATTATTGTTTTATTCAAGAGTAATGCGGCGGCTGCGGTATTCATCATAATTTGGCACCAGACGGTCGTACTCTCCATCCATCAGCGGAGAGGAGATCATGAAATCAGCCGTAGCACGGTTGCACGCAATCGGTATATTCCAGACAACCGCCATTCTCAAAAGTGCTTTAACATCGGGATCATGCGGCTGAGGTTCAAGAGGATCCCAAAAGAAAATTAAAAAGTCTATCTCATTTTCAGATATCTTCGCGCCGATCTGCTGATCGCCGCCGAGCGGACCGCTTTGCAGGCGCTGAATTTTCAAACCAACTTCACGCTCGAGTATGGAGCCGGTTGTACCAGTAGCAAATATCTTATGATGAGCCAAAAGGTTACGATTATACTTTGCCCATTCAAGCAGGTCCTGTTTTTTATTATCATGTGCAACGAGAGCAATCTTTTTATCCGGCTGCATTAAAATTTTTTTATATTCCATATACTATCCCACAGATATTAAAAAGTTCTTATTTGTAGCACAAATATGCCTAATTTGCCTCTTGTTTTCATCAGGAGAAAAGTAAAAAATAAACTCTCTTTGTGCAGTCGCGACTTAACTTTTACTCCCGAACCGCTTTTCATTCATTCCGAAATTCTTCTGAGAAAAATTTACACATAGTATAAAAAGTAATCAGTTGTGAAAATCACAGAATAACTTTTCGCCCTGTCATGCAGTTGAACCTTTATTATGTTGAAATGGTTCAATGGGATATTTCGGGACTGAATTTAAGCAGTACATGAATAAATCTCTGTACTTGTAAGAAATTTCTCCGTGGAATGAAGATGCGGTGAGACATATTTTATCGCGCAGCCTTCACTGTTTCACACAAAGCGATGTTGATTTTGCTTTTTCACTTTCGTTAATGGAACTATTTATGTTAGGAATCGGCAATTACACTGAAACCGATATAAAAGAAACTGCACGTGCTTTAACAAGCTGGAGAGTTGATCTTACAACACTCAATTCATATTCCGACGAAAGATATTTTGATAACAGCGAAAAAATATTTTTGGGAAAAATCGGAAATTTTAACTACGAGGATATCGTAAATATTATTTTTTCCAAAGACGCAGCATCGAAATTTATCTGCTGCAAATAATATTTAACCCAACTCAATTTGAGCACCTATTTAAAAGCATAATTTAGCCGCGAATTTCGCTAATTTCCGCTGATTAAATTTTTATATTTTTAAGACGGTTTGTGTTTATTAGCGTAATTAGCGGTCTATTTCAAAGAATTTTTTATTTGGCAGTAAACTTGAGTAACCCAAATTATGCAATAGGATTCGAAACTTGTGAGGTTGTCTAAAAAGTAATCTTTTTTAAGAAATAAGACACGAACCCCGATAAAAAACAT
>DYLN01000092.1 GCA_020722085.1 Melioribacter roseus | reverse complement strand
CACCGATAAGATACAATAAGCTTTGCTTGGCGCACGCGTAATGTGAGTTAAGTAAGAAACGGATTATGTTTTTTTTCATATCCAATGGTGCTCGGTTCACCGTGCCCCGAATAGATTTTTACATCATCGGGAAGACTGAATAATTTTATTTTTATAGAGTTAATAAGATTGTCATAATCACCGCCCCAAAGGTCTGTTCTGCCAATTCCTTCTTTAAATAATACATCGCCGGTGATGCAAATTTTGTCTTGAGGAAAATAAATACAATATTCGCCCGGAGTATGACCCGGTGTAAACAAAAATTTCCCTTTTGTTTCTCCTAAATTTAATTCGGTTTCTTCGGTAATATACTTATCTGGTTTAGGTGATTCATTTATTTTCATACCGTAGTTAAGTGCTTGTTCTTTCATAAGTTCTAACATGAAGACATCGCCTTCGGGTGCCCAGTACTCGCAATTATATTTTTCTTTGATAAATTTATTTCCGTAGATGTGATCGATGTGACAATGAGTGTTTAGTAAAAATTTGACAATGAGAGAGCGTTCAGCAATAAAATCGGCAGTTTCTTTTTCTTCGACGGATTCGCTGCAGCCGGGGTCTATGACAGCAGCCATTTTATTTTCTGAATTCCAGATTACATAAGTGTTTTCCTGAAAAGGGTTGAACACAAACCGTTTTATTTCAAGCATTACTTTCCTTTTTTGAAATTCTTTTTAATTCTTTCGTAAATTTTTTTTACGTACAAATTGTAATTGTCTTTGGTTTCTTCTATAGAATCTCCGCCGAACTTTTCCAGAAATTTATTAGCTAAAACCAAAGCAAGCATTGATTCTCCGATTACTGCGCATGCAGGAACTGCAACAAAATCACTCCTTTCTCTTCTGGCTTTTATTTCTTTCATTGTTGAAAGGTCGATTGTAGAAACTGGAGACATCAAAGTAGCAATAGGTTTCATTGCAGCGCGAACAATAATTGGAAGTCCAGTAGATATACCTCCTTCAATGCCGCCGGCTCTATTTGTTTTTCTTGTTATTGAACCGTTGTGAAAAATTATCTCATCATGCGACTGCGAACCGAAAATTTCAGCACAGGAAAATCCTGTACCGATTTCAACTCCCTTCACAGCATTAATCGACATAAATGCGTGAGCAATGTCTGCATCTAATTTAGTATCGTAATGAACAAAACTTCCTAATCCTACTGGAACGCCGGTAGCCACAACGACAAAAGTTCCTCCTAACGTGTCGCCTCTCTTTTTAGCAGTTTTAATTTTTTTAATAATTTTTTCTTCCTGTTTATTGTTGAGTACGCGCACCAGGCTTTTATCGGCTTTAATACTAATAGTATTCGCAGTTGAAAAGAATTTATTTTCAAAAAGATCAGTTAAGAAATTTTTATCGGGATAAATACCGCCTATACTTTCGGCAAAGCTTCCTATATGAATATTAAACTTCTCCAAAAACATTTTGGCAATTGAGCCGGCGGCAACGCGGGCAGCAGTTTCTCTTGCACTTGACCTCTCGATCGAATTTCTGATATCATCATAATTATATTTTGTTATTCCTACAAGGTCGGCATGCCCGGGTCTGGGCACGGAAATTTTTTCTGCTTTATTCTTTGTTTTATCTACACTTAGTATTTCCGTCCAATTTTCCCAATCTTTATTTTTTATGAATAATGAAATTGGTGAGCCAAGAGTTTTACCGTATCTAACTCCGCTTAAAATTTCCGCGGTATCGGATTCAATTTTCATTCTTAAACCACGGCCATAACCGCCCTGGCGCCTTTTTAATTCCTTATTTATGTATTCTAAATCGATTTCTAAATTAGAAGGTACTCCTGAAATAATAACTGTCAATCCTTTGCCGTGAGATTCACCTGCGGTAAGATATTTTATCATTCTTCAACCATTTATTTTTTGTATCGCAATATAAAAAAAAAGCGCTCCATAATAGAAGCGCTTTTTTGGGTGGAGTGCATTATCTATTTAGGTATTTCCAGTCCAACAAATCTTGAGTTTCCGTTACTATCAACAATTTTCAGAAGGACTGCGCCTCCTTTTTTATCTTCAATCATTTTCTTGAATTCATTAACAGAATTGACGGGTTTTTTATCAACATGGGTAATTACTGTATTTTCAGGAATCGCTTGGTTATAAGCTTTGCCGAATTGTTTTACATCGGTAATTAAGACACCAGATTTAACATTAAAATCGGATTTCTCTTCCGATGTCAAATTCTTTACGGTCATTCCCAGGTCATCAAAAGTAATTTCGGATTTATTCATATCTTCATCAACGTTTCTATCTTTCTTGTCGGATACAGTAACGACTTTATTTTCATCATTAGATTTTAGAGTTACTTTTCTTTCAATTGTTTTACCGTTTCTAAAGAGTGTTAATACCACTTTATCGCCGGCGCGTTTTGTAGCAACGTACGCCTGCAGTTCGTTCGGCTGGTTAACTTCCTTGCCGTCAATCTTCAAAATTACGTCTCCCGCTTGAATATCTTCTTTAGAAGCGGCGCCGCCTTTCACAATTTCCTGAATCATCACACCTTTAGGTTCATCGAGACCGACAGCCTTTGCAGTCGAAGCATCAACTTCAGAAATGCTTACTCCTATATAGCCTCTGGTAATTTTTCCGTTTGCAATTAAATCGTGCGCAACCGACTTTGCAATATTTATAGGTATCGCAAATCCATAGCCAATGTAGCTTTGTGTCATGCCGTTAGTTGCAATTGCCGAATTAATACCGATAACAGCACCGTTAAGGTCTACTAATGCGCCGCCGCTGTTGCCGGGATTAATGGCTGCATCGGTCTGAATATAATTATCGACAGCATAGTTATTAGTTTTACGCTGATTTAATCTTATTTGCCTGTCGGTTGCGCTAATAATTCCTGCAGTAACAGTAGAGGTTAGTGAAAGTGGATTGCCGATAGCCATAACCCACTGCCCAACTTTTATTTTGTCTGAGTCGCCAAGATAGGCTGCAGGTAAGTCTTTCGCATCAATTTTAATTACTCCTAAATCGGTTAAAGGGTCTGAACCGATAACTTTTGCATCGAACTGCCGGTTGTCATACAGCGTTACCTCTACCTGTTCAGCATTTTCAACAACGTGATTGTTTGTCAAGATATAACCGTCGGGGGATATAATTATTCCGCTGCCGGCACCCTGTTCTTCTTTTGGAATATTGTCTTTAAAAGGGAAGAACCATTTAAACTCATCTGGAATTGAATTTTTAACTTTACTTACAACAGTGATTTGAACGATGGAAGGAGTAACTTTTTGTGCTACGTTTATGAATGCATTATTAAATGCTTCAGCCTGCTGGTCTATGTTAGTGACCGGCGGTTTATCGGCTCCGATTTGAATATCTGCATAACTTGGTTTTATTCCGCCGAAACCCGAAACTAAAACAACCCCGAAAACAATCCCGATCACAATTAATGAAATAGTTCCAATAATACCCTTACGCTGCATTATTTTTATACCTCCAATAAATTTATTTTTCTTAGTAGCTTTTTAATGACCTCAAACCTTTAAATTCGTGGAGATGATACATCAAGTATCTTTCCAAAAAGAAAACAATTTTATTGAGATCATCATCTTCATATCTAACGTTATTAATTTTGGAGTTTAGACAAATAAAAAAATTGAAAAGTTCCTTACTGAAGTCGAAAAAAGTTATGCTTTCTTTTCTGCATGAGCTGCACAAAAATCCCTTTTCAAGACTAAAGGAAACTGTTTCTTCTCCCGTTAATTTTTTATGACATAAATGGCAGACATCCATTGAGATCTCGTAGCCGATTTCTTTAATAAAAAAGATAAGGTACTTAACAAACAACAGTTTTGGGTTTCCTGAATCCGAGTTCAACAAATCCAAAATTCTTACCGAGCCTTTAAATAATTTCTGATAAGGTTCGTTTTCCACTGTTAAATTATGCAGCAATTCAATAACAGCAGATGCGTATTTTGTTTTCTCTAGATCCTCGTTAATACGGTGAAAATGTTTTATCAAATCTACCTGGCTGATTAATTGAATGTTTCTTGTTTCCTTTTTATAAAGAATAAGCTGGACGTAATTAAATACGTCCAGCACTGTTCCTGTTTTTGATTTCGGCAAGCGCGCACCTTTAAGGATAGCCGACATTTTACCGTAATCTTCAGTAAAGAAATGGACAATTTTACTTGTGTCGCCAAAATTAATTTTACTCAGCACAATTGCCGAAGTTTTTATCAGCTCAGACATTTTAAAAATTATAGGGTGGTAAATGAAAATCTTTCTCGGTAATAATTGCAGTAATTAAACTATTAGGAGTTACATCGAAAGCCGGTGAATAAATATCGTAATTTTCTTTAGTTATTTGAATCCCTTTTATGTGTGTAATTTCCGATTTATCTCTAAGCTCAATTTTGATTTCGCTGCCATCCGAACAATTTTTGTCGATAGATGATGTTGGTGCAGCAACATAAAAGGGAATGCGGTGAAAATTTGCAAGAACGGCAAGATTATATGTACCGATTTTATTTGCAGTATCGCCGTTTGCCGCTATTCTATCGGCTCCAACAATTACACAGTCGATTTTACCTTGCTTCATTAAAAATGCGGCGGTTGAATCCGTATTTATTGTAAAAGGGATCCCATTCTTTTCAAGCTCAAACGCAGTTAACCTCGAACCTTGAAGAAGAGGTCGGGTTTCATCGACAAATACATGATTCACAAGACCATTTTCAAATCCTTTTTTAATAACGTTAAGTGCTGTACCGCTGCCTGCAGTAGCCAGACTTCCGGCGTTGCAGTGGGTAAGCACATTAAGTTTACTATGAAATATCTTCAAACCATTTTTTGCTATTGCTTCGCACTTTTCAATGTCGTCATGCAATATTTCGCGTGCTTTTCTGAGAAGTAATTCGGAAAGTTCTTTCGAATGCTTATGCTGGTAAAAAACTTTTTTCATTTCTTCAAGTGCCCAGAATAAATTAACTGCTGTAGGTCGGGTTTTTTCAAGTCTTTTATAAATTTTATTAAAACTTTCTTCTGAAGGCTCCAATGAATAACCAATTGCAAGTGCATAAGCGGCGGCAACACCGATAGCAGGCGCACCTCTTACTTCCAGTCTCTCAATTGCAAGTGCAATTCTTTCATAATCCTTAGTTGTGATGTATTCTTCACGAAGTGGAAGTTTGGTTTGATCAAGTAATATTAAATTACCATCTCTGAATTCTACGGTTCGAAGGTCTTGCATATCAATTAAACTTTGTTAATTCACGAAATTCCAAAAAACGGTCATGTATTCGCAGATAGCTCAAGTCTTCCAATCCTTTTGTACTGAATTTCTCAACACAGAAGGAAGCCATTACACTTCCGTAGACGACAGCACGTTTCATATTTTCAAAATCCAAGGTTTGATTTTTATGAAGATAACCTGTAAATCCGCCGGCAAATGCGTCACCTGCGCCTGTGGGATCAAAAATATTTTCCATAGGGTATGCAGGTGCAGAAAAAATAGTATTATCTGCAAACAGCATTGCGCCGTGTTCCCCTTTTTTAATAATTAAATACTCAGGACCAAGTTCACGAATCATCCTTGCTGCTTTTATCAAATTAGGCTCTTGAGAAAGGAGTCTAGCTTCCGAATCATTTATTATTAACACATTCACACGTTTGAGAACTTCGATCAATTCTTCTTTCGTTCTTTCGATCCAAAAATTCATTGTATCGCAGACAACAAATTTCGGATTATACAATTGATTCAGCACGTTTATTTGAAGTGCCGGCGCAATATTTCCAAGCACAACAAAACTGCTTTTTCTTTCTTTATCGGGAATCACAGGATTGAAGTGTTCAAACACATTAAGTTCGGTAAACAAAGTATCCCTCACATTCAAATCGTATTGATACTTACAGCCGTAGCGAAACGTTTTTCCGCCTTCAACAATTTGAAGTCCTTCGAGGTCAACATTATGTTCTTCAAGCATTTTAATATACTCTTTGTTAAAATCATCACCTACCACTCCGACAATGCTAACAGGAGCGGTAAAGTAACTTGCAGCAAGCGAAATGTAAGTTGTAGAGCCGCCTAATGCATCGTTAATTTTATCAAAAGGCGTTTCAATATCATCTGTACCGATTGAACCGACAACTAGAAGTGACAATGGCTATTCCTTTTATATGTTTATTATGATAGACAAAAATCGGTAAAAGTCTTTTAATATAAAAGAAAAACAAACAGTTTACACAAGTCTAATTTCCACAAAATCCAAAAACGATTTTCCATTCAAGAAGTAGTCATAAATAATTTCGACTGATTTTCTTTGACCGGGCCATGCCAACAATTTCAGAGCTTCTTCTTTTTTAACCCATTTATACTCAGAATGCTCTTTCGATATTTTAACTTTGTTGTCATTTTTTACAAGTCCGGCAAATACCGGAATCATAATTATCCGATCATCTTTTACCGAATAAAAAGAATTAATGTTCGGTACTACCCAAAATCTTTCTGGAATCAAGAAAGTTTCTTCTTTGATTTCGCGCAAAGCTGTCTCATGCGCCTTCTCTTTCTTTTTAATTGAACCGTTCACCATCTGCCAGAGACCCGGATAAATTTCACCGGTTGATCTTTTCAATAAAAGGAATTCAATATCAAATTGCGTTTGCCGGAAAATGTGTGCTTCAACAATGCTGAATGTAATCTCCATTTACTTTCTCCTTTCTTATCAGTTTACACCTAAAAGTACGCTCTTGCTTCTGCTCTCATTGTATTAATCACTTTTCCCTTTCCCTGAAGTCTGCCGTTATATGAAAATGTTGTCTGCAAATTACCCGAAATTCTATAATCAAAATTCAAATGCCAAAAATAGTTTTTCCCGATTACATTTCCTCTTGTTACTTCGAAAGGAATATTTGTATTGCTTGTATTTGTGGTTAGTTCGGTTCTTTCTGCTTCCACTCTAAGTCTGCCCAGACTGGCAAGCGACCACGTAAATCTGAGTGTCTGTGAATTAGTGTAAATAAGTGTGGGACTAACAGGAAAACGGTCTTCGCTCTGTCCGGCACTAATCTTAAAACCGAATTCAAGTTCATTAACCGGGCGATAGGAAAAGTCTGTTGTAAAATCAGCATTTTTTACTTCTCTTGCTCTGTTTGCTGCGGGCGGTGAAATTAAGTTATCGTTTTGCAGAGTGATATCCGTCTGGTTATTTATTTCTTTTACCATTTGAAAACGGATTCTCATGCTTCTTTCATTAAAATAACCTCTTTCTAAACCGCTGCTGAATTGGTTTAAACTTTTGCGCTGGATATAACGCAGTCTCATAGAAAATTCACTGTTGTTTTTAAAAAGATTAAAATCGTGCTGGAATAACTGGGTGCCCTGAATAGTTGTAGAATCATTCAAGAACTTTGAAAAATTTAGAAGATAAATTTGTTTGGTATCAGGATACTTGCTGTTTTCCTCGACTCTAAAAGACGTTTCTGTTGAAAGTGGCTTTAAGATTGTTCCTAAAAAACCATTTGAAGCGATCACTTTCGAGAAATCGATTTTCCATCTTGTGTTTAATTTCAAATTCATAACAGGAAAAAGCTGATCGGTGGGGAAAGTAACCACAATATAATCTCCATCGTAAGCAGTCGGCTCAAATTCATTTTCTTCTGCGACTCCGTCATTGTTTAAATCGCCTAAATATTTGTAATTGCCTGTTCCCTGCTGAACTCTTACAAACACTTTTTGAAATCTGGCTGTCTGTTCGGTTGAAGCTTGGTAATAAAGATCGCCGTTAATAAAATTCTGCCAAAAGTTAAATCTCGATTGTGAAAGAATCAGCACAGTTTGACTGTTGGCAAAGCCAAGATTCTTAAAGTCATCGGTATATTTTTTATCCCTAAAAGTAACATCAAATGCTGATGAAAATTCACGTATGCCACTGTAGCTGAGGTGATACTGCTGGGCAAAAGAATTCGATTGAGTTTTCATTATGCCGTTAATCGGAAAAAATTCTTCTCTAAAAATATACTTGAGGCCAAGATTCAATCCTTCAATTTTATCAAATATGATGCCGGGGCCCAATTCGAGATAACGAAGGCTTGATTGAAGAAGCGAGTCGGACTTTTGCAGCATTTTTTCTCTTTTGTCTTCATATAAAAAATCGATTGTCGGTTTTACAAAATCCAAATTATACTGTGCCGAGCCACTTTGTCTGTTCCATTTTGTATTGACCGACAAATTACTGCTTGCAACATAATCAATTGTGTAGTTAGCATTATATTTATCTTTCTCCTGCAATGTTAATTGCCCCAGAAATCGATCCGAGGTAAAACTGTCACCCTGTTTCAAGTATCCGTATTGAGATAAAAGTGAAAGTTGTTCAACTGGTTTTATCGTTAGTGCGGCTTCTCTTAATATCTGATCTCCGGTTGTTTGTGAAGAAATATTATAGTAACGGTTAAACTCTACATCGTTAATTCTGTCTAACGGAGAAAAACGGTTCTGCAAAAATCTCTCATTATACTTAAAGCCGATGCTCCCTAAATTAATTTTCCCGATTTCAATGTTTCTTGGTTTTACATCAAGAGTAAATTTTCGTGCGCCGCCGAAATTATCACCGTTATCCAGAGTGGAGAAACGGTTTTTATCCCACAAACTTCCCGATAAATCTATGTTTAAGAACACGCCTTTAAAAAATTCCGAAGATAATAAAAAAGTTCCCTGTTGTTTTAATTCAGGCATCGGCAAATAGATTACCGGCAGATAAGAGCCGAGATTTTTACCAACAAATTTATACTGCCCAATACTTACTTTTGCATAATCCCCATTATTTTGTCCGACATAAGTAAAAGTAACATTGTAAATAGAATTGGCACTTCCCGGATTATAAACATAGTAACTAAAAGGCTCGTTATTAATTGTAGTATCTACTCTGGAATAAATACCAATAATTTTTCCGGTTGAATCCGGCTGAGCCAAGCTAATACCGCTGACGATTGCTTTATTTCTATCATCGCCGGCATTTCTAAGAATCTGCAACTGCTGGTCGGTTAATGAAATATCAATCGGACTGTTGGGATCATCGCTTTCTCTATAATAGCTGATTCCCAAAGTCAGTTTATCATTTAAGATTTTAGTTGAATAATTAGTCCCGAAAAAATTTCTTTGAAATTTTCTATCAGTGTATTCGAAATCGACTGAGATTCTGCTGGCAGATGTAATTAATCTTTTCGGCGTAAATGTAATTTCAGCATTAGAATACTCGATCACATAATCATTATTTTCACCGCGTTTAAGTTCTTCACCATCAAGATAAACACGTTCGCTGCCGGCAATAATTACAATCTCGCGTTCATTATTTATTCCCGTTAATCTGTACGGACCTTGATTGCCGTCCTGTCCGAAAAATTGATTAGTTGTAAATTTCCCACGGGAGCTTGCAAAAGCAATTGCACCGGAATTTTTACCGAAGAAAAATTCCCCTTTCAGTCCTTGCAGTTTCCTGTCAAGTCTGGAAAATTCACTAAGTCTGTCACTAAAACCGAAGTCGCCAAATGTGCCAACAGCATTTTTATGTTTTATCTCTATGAAAACTTTATCGAGTTCTTCGAGAGTTTCCGTATTGCCCTCGGGCTGGATCGGTGTGTTTTCATCTGTTAATGCCGCAACTACTTCAATTTCATCAGATAATTTTCCCGAAAGCTGCAGTCTCAATCCACTATTAACCGTAAAATCTTTGTTTGTACCTACAGTAATCCCACGAATAAGACTTCCACTCTTCTGAATATTTTTTCCGAATATGGCTTCGGATGACAAATTCAATCCCGATTCTTTTGCCGCTTTAACAGTATCTTTCAGTTTTTCATCATACTTGATTGTCAATTTTCTTCTGTTGTAGAAGGTTTTCAAAGAAATTTTAATAGTATTGTAAGTAATGTAAATTGTATCGGTTACAGAATAATTGAGAGATTCAGATAAATGAAAAATTCCTTTCGAATAGGAAATTCTAAATTCGTTTGATTCAAGAATTTTATTACCGACTTTAACGGATTCACTAAATGGAATAATATTTACCGAAGAAATTTTATATGAGTTATCTGGTGAAATCTTAAATGTATCAGTAACTGTTGATATCAAATAATTATTTTGAGCAAGTGCATGAGGTGAGAATAAAAGACAAATGCTAATCCACCACGTTGTAGAAAGAAATATTCTCTTTAAGATATTTTTCAAATCACGGGAAGTTTTTGTTGCAAACTAAAGTAGAAGTATTTTCAATTTTTCTATAACCTCTATTAATATTTTTATTTTTTTTAAAATGTTTTCCTTCTATGGAATTCATACAGCAGTTTGATTGTTATAATTAATTCTGAATAGCTCACTCCACATTCATCCATTCAGCCATTCGATCCTGTGACTACTCATATCTCAACGCTTCAATAGGATCGAGGTTTGATGCTTTTATTGCCGGATAAACACCAAACAAAACTCCAACAAATGTTGTTACCAAAACTCCTATTATAATCCAGATTACAGGAACAAATACATCAACGCCTAAAACTACAGCAACAATATTTCCGCCAATTAAGCCGAGAATAATTCCTATTATGCCTCCCACCCAGCTTAATACAATTGCTTCAACAACAAACTGCCATCTAATCGTAAGTTTGGTTGCACCAATAGCCTTGCGGATTCCAATTTCTTTTGTTCTTTCGGTCACACTTACTAACATAATATTCATAATTCCTACTCCTGCAGCTATTAACGCAATCACTGCAACGATAAAAGCTCCTAACCTAAAATATATAGTTAAGTCGTTGAACTGTTCAATTAATTGATCGTTCGTTATTATTTCAAAGTCGTTATCTTTACCGGGTTCAACTTTTCTAATTGTTCTAAAAGCACCGACGACCTCATCCATCGTTGCAGGAATCAAATCTTTATTTTGTGCCATAATGGTAAGAATCACACTTCTTTTTTTGCCGTAAAGTTTCTGAAAAACGCCCACCGGCATAATCACAAAGTTATCCCGTGATTGCCCGAGTATATTTCCTTGCTTTTCGTAAACCCCTATAATTTCCAGGTTGTAATTATCAACTTTAATTTCCCTGCCAATAGGATCTAATCTTTGGAAAAATTTTTCATAAATATCGTATCCGATCACACAGACAGGTTTGTCAAAATCAATATCTGTTCTCGAAAGCGAGCGTCCCTGTTCAACATTAAGATCGGTAACTTTTATTTCGTCGAGGTTAACACCCTGAACAATAACATCAGGATTTGTTTTCTCATTGCCGTATTTAACAACTACTCCCCGATTCAGAATAGAAATTCCAACCGCTTTTGGGAGTGTAGTAATTTCTTTAAGCCTATCCCCCATCTCAACGGTTATATCTTTTCTGTTTCTGTATCTGTCCCAGTCGTGAGGACCAAATCGAAGTGCAGGATATTTTTGAATCACAAAATTATTTGTACCGATTGCATTAAATGCATCTTCTATATTTTTCTGAATTGCCGAGATTGCAGTCATAACAATAATAATTGAAAAAAGACCGATTGCAATTCCCAGCAAAGTTAAAATCGATCTAAGTTTGCTTGCAGTAATAGAAGATAGAGCAAGTCTTACGCTTTCATATATTTGAATCATTCGTACCTCAGCGATTCAACCGGGTCGAGTTTGGAAGCCCGCAAAGCAGGCAGCATTCCGGAAATAATGCCTACAAAAGCCGAAATAACAAGTGCAAGGACAACAACATAGACAGGCATTGCAGTAGGCAAAAATTGATTTATTATTAAACTTAACGGAAAAGAAATCATAATTCCTATTATCCCGCCGATCATACAAATAATTGCAGCTTCAATAAGAAACTGCAAAAGAATAGAAATTCTTCTTGCCCCAATAGCTTTACGTATTCCAATTTCTTTTGTTCTTTCAGTTACAGAGACAAACATAATGTTCATTATTCCGATTGCCCCAACAAATAAAGAAAGTGCTGTAATTGCAATTCCGGCAAGAGCAATAACCCCGACTGTTTTATCGTACATATCTTTAATAGCTTCCTGCTGATTAACAGCAAAATCATCCGGTTTACCCGGCGGTACCTTACGAATTGTGCGCATTGCTGCAATAATTTCTTCTTTTATGTCTTCAATTCGGGACATATCTTTAACTTTAATATCGATTCTCATACTGTTGCGGGCTTCGCTAATAGATGATTCAAAAGCTTTAAGCGGCATGATAATCTGACCATCCAGACTAAACATTCCCAAAAAGCCGCTCCCTTGTTTTTCAATTACACCAATAACTTTAAAAGGTACATTGTTTATTTTAATTTCTTTATTAACTGCACTAATATTCGGAAACAAACCGTCTTTAATATCTTTTCCTATTAAGCAAACTTTTCTTCCCGCCTTTGCTTCAAACTCTGTAAAAAATCTGCCGTCTTCAGGGGCAATATTGCTCGTTCGAATATAATTTTCGTCTGTGCCGGTGACTAAAGTAGAAGTAACAGATTTACCTTCGTATTTAACATTAACTCCAAAACTTCTTTTATTTGGAGCCATCGCTTCATAATCGGTAAATATTTGTTTTAGTTTTTCGTACTGGTCGTAAGTTATGTCTTTTCTGTTGCGAAGTAAATACCACCTGCCTCTTACAAACCACGGAAATTTATCAACGTACAAAACATCACTGCCGAGTGAAGATATTGAATTAATAAATGCATCACGCAGCCCGACAATTGCAGTCGACATTGTAGTAACTGCAACAATTCCTATTATAATTCCAAGAGTAGTCAGAACCGAACGCATTTTATTTGCTTTTATTGCCCGCAATGAAATAAGCAACAACTCTTTTAATTCGATAATAAAATTCTGCATTGGATTTGTTCAATTTTTGGATTGTAATATACTATTGTTACAGAAAAATAAAAAAGCAGTTAAACAAAAATTTAACTGCTTTAACCAAAATTTGTCATTAGAAAAACACTAATGACAAATCGACTAAGATTTTCTAAGGGCT
>DYLN01000248.1 GCA_020722085.1 Melioribacter roseus | reverse complement strand
TCAATCAACAATTGCTTGATTATATCAAGCAACAAACACAACGGGGAATAAATAGCGAACAGATTAAGCAATCGCTTCTCGCTAATGGCTGGCAAGAATCTGATATTGATGAGGCGTTTCGTCAACAGCAAATGCCGACACAGCCCAAGAAGCGAAAATGGAAGAAGATTGTTTTAATAATGATTGGCATTATTGTTCTTTTAATAATTGGCCTTCTGTCTCTTCCAAAATTTTTGAATTTGTCTGTAAAAGATATTGCGCCAATAAATGACTCTGACCTTCAGTTGCAAAAAGTTTTGGTTGCCGATAGTGATAATGCCTATTTTGATTTAACAAAATTAAGCGGTGTTATTTACGAACCGAAAGACAAATCGCGAACCATTCTTGATATGGTCGCCGGCAAGGTTTGGGATAATCAAGTTGCTGAAGAAATAATTTCAAAGAACTCTCAAGCGTTTGCATATTTTGCTGAAGCCGCCCACAAACCAAAATATCAAAACCCAGAATCGGCAGATCCAACCAATATTAATCCAACTATGGTTTTACCATCAATAGGTTCGTGGCGTTCAATGGCTCGTTTAAGTGCGATACGAGCAATTTATTTAGCAAAGCAGGGTAAAGATAAAGAAGCGTTGGACGAGGCACTAAATTCTGTAAATATTGGACAAAAAATTCAAGAATCACAAGGCACGCTTACTGAGTATCTTGTGGCGATGGCAATGAAAGGGGTGGGGCTGGAAACTGTGCAGAAAATAATACCTTCGTCGAAATTAACGAGTGCCGAATTAAAAGAATACGCCCAAGGATTAGATAAATTTTACAAAAATGAAAATGGCTTAATTACATCTTTCAAGGGCGAATATCGTTCTTCATCTTGGGCCATTGACTTAATTGCAAGCGGAGACCCAGAAGCATTGAAATTGGTAGTCGGTGAAGAAGAAAGTCAAAATCCGGAAATTGCTAAAAAAGTTAAAGATAATTATTATTTCCAACCAAATAAAACAAAATTACTGTTCGCAGAATATACAAGAGCTAATATTAAAAGCGCAAATCAACCCTGCGGAGAAATCAAAGCCACCGAAATAAAACCGCTTGCCCCAACAAATCCAATGAAACTCTATACGGAAGAAAACGCAATTGGGAAAATTCTTTATAATTTTGCCACCATCGGCTTATCTGACGTAACCATAAATAAATGTCAGGAAGATTTATTAGTCGGAGCAACGCAAACAATGATTGCAATTAAAGTCTTCAAAAATGATACGAACAATTATCCTAGCTCGCTCAATGAACTTGTTCCGAATTACTTATCATCAGTTCCCCAAGACCCATTTGACGGGAAATCGCTGAAATATTCTGCAGCAAAGAAAATTCTCTATTCAGTTGGAGAAGATATGCAGGATTCTAGCGGTAGCACCGGAAACGATTGGAGGACAATGACAGACCCAACATTTGTTATAAATTTTTAGACGGCGCGTCAACGAAGTTGGCGCGCCCCAGTAGCAGAACTTCGTTCGCTACAGGGTAAAGATTTCGTCAAACAATCGTACCAACAATTATGAAAACGCAACAAACATTAGTAATAATAAAACCTGATGGTCTCGTAAAAAGTTTAACCGGTAATATTTTGACCGCTTTGTCGGAAGCCAAACTTATTATTGTCGGCGCTAAAGTCGTAAGGGTTCAGAAAAAATTAGCGGAAATTCATTACGAAAAATTGAAAAAAGAAAACCCGAAAATTTTTAAACAAGCTGTAAAATACCTTACCGGTAAATTTCATACCCCACGAGTAATGGCTTTGGTTTACCAAGGCGAAGATGCAGTTAGAAAAATAAGAAAAATCTGCGGCTCAACCAATCCGGAAAAAGCGGACCCGACAACTATCCGGGGAAGATACGGAAGAATAAACAGCAAAACCGGTGTTTTTGAAAATGTTATTCAC
>DYLN01000247.1 GCA_020722085.1 Melioribacter roseus | reverse complement strand
GCAGACAGTTGAGCAACAATTTAATCCCGCACTTGCCATAGCGTCGGCCGTTAGCGGTCATTGTAACGAACGACCCCGAAACTGAACAGAATAAACAAAACTAACAAATACGCTTACTTTAATAAAAACCAAAATCAACAATGCTGAAAATGAACTATATAAAATCAATTAATACACTTACAACAGTCATTTTTATCTCATTTTCAGTATTATGTTTTGGACAAAACAATAAACAATTCGCTGATTCGATTCGAAAGACATATAATATCCCTGAAATTAGTTATGCCGTGATAGACAGTAAAAAAATATTAGAAATTTCGGCTTTGGGATTTCACTCTACCGAACTTCCTGATACAGCAACACTTAATGACAGGTTTCACATTGGGTCAAACACTAAAGCAATGACAGCGTTTATTATTGCTAAATATGTGGAAAAAGGAAAGTTGAAATGGACGACCAAATTCTTCGATTTATTTCCTGAATGGAAAGAAAAAAGCAAACCAGAATATGCAAACATTACATTACAAGATTTGCTTTCACACAGAGCAGGGATACAACCATTTCAGGGAGAAGGCGACCCACAAATACCAGACTTCAAAGGAACAAATTCAGAAAAAAGAAAACAATTTGGACAGTTTGTATTAACGTTAGAGCCAGTGAAACTTGACGAACAAAATCCATTCATTTATTCAAATGCAGGATATACCTTGGCTACATTAATGGTAGAAAAAGTAACACGCAAAAGTTGGGAGCAGCTAGTTGAGAAAGTATTCAATAAAGATTTAAAGTTAGATGTAAAATTTTCTTGGCCCGAAAATCAAAAGCAAAAAGATACTTGGGGGCATAGTTTTGAAAATGGCAAACTCATTCCCGTTCCATCAACAGTCGATTATCATTTGGATTTTACCGAACCGGCTGGTGACTTAAACATTAAACTGCAAGACTACATCAAATTCATTCAATTGAATTTGCAAGGTCTTAATGGTGAAAATAACTATTTAAAAACTGACACCTATAAATTCATTCATAAGGGAATTGAAAATTATTCCTTGGGATGGTTTAATATTTATGAAAACGGACAAGAACTTTCTGTGCATTCCGGAACCGGAGCATTTACATATTTCACAATTGTGCATATAGACAGACTAAAAAACAAGGCTTATATTATTTTTACAAACTCTTTCAATATGGAAACACAGCAAGGAGTTCGGCTACTAATGAAAAAATTAAAAGAAACTTCTATCCACTAACATTTGAATAAAATAAAAGAAATTAAACAAAATCAAATAACATTAAAAACACAATAAAAGATAAAAATATGCTGACAAACATAAATCCAAAATTGCCAATGCGGGACAAGGCCACAACAAAAGACTTTTATATAAATAAGTTAGGTTTTCATAACTATGGAAGTGCTGACTTTGAAGGCTATTTAATGGTTGAAAAGGACAACATTCAAATTCACTTTTTTGAGTTTAAAGAACTATACCACAAAGAAAACTACGGACAAGTTTATATCAGAACGAATGACATTGAAAATTTGTATCAGACATTATTGGACAACAAAGTGAATATTCACCCGAACGGAACTTTGCAAACGAAACCTTGGGGACAAAAAGAATTTTCTTTGCTTGACCCAGACAACAATTTATTAACCTTTGGACAAAGTGAAAACTGATTAGTGGCAAAAAAGACTAATTTTCAAAACAAGAATGTAATAACAACGAACCGCTAACACGGGTTTTGCGTCAGGCGGGCTGACGTGCAAACTTGGAGCGTTGTGCTACTTTCAAGTGTAGTGCAGGTTGACAGTTTTGTGTTCCGAAACCCGTCCGAACGCAAAGCCCGAAAACGTTAGAGTGCAGCGTTGAGCTCTTTCATCGAGACATGTGGTTTGAGGGTTGACGAGAAGCTGAGGTGCGGACAGGGTGCAGGGTGGTTTGGT
>DYLN01000246.1 GCA_020722085.1 Melioribacter roseus | reverse complement strand
TTATTACAAAATGACAGTTTTGTGTTTCAAATTGCCCGCCAGCATTTAGCCTCAACCGTTATAGGGCATTTTAAAACGACATACACTGACAAATAGATACATTTATGGAATATATTTCGACATCAGCACTTGCAAACGAATTGGATATTAAATCGAGTGATTTATTCGACAAGTTAAAAACGCTTGGTTGGATTTATAGAAAAAATGATAAATGGGTATTGACAGACCTTGGCAAACAAAAAGGTGGACAGACAAGGAATAATCCTAAATTTGGAGAATATATTGTTTGGCCAGAGAACCTTTCGATTGACAATGGGCAACAAAAAGACAAACCAAAACTTCTCAATGCGACTGCAATAGGTAAACATTTTGATATTTCATCGCAACGACTAAATTTAATTTTATCGGAACTTGGCTGGATAAAAAAGGATATTGCAGGTTGGCAAGTTACCAAGCTTGGGAAGAATTTGGGTGGTAGACAATTTGAGCATGAAACATCTGGTGGAACTTATGTTTTGTGGCCTGACAATATTTTGAATAATAAAAATTTGACTTCTGTATTCAAAGACACTTCGCCAGTGCCAGAATCACATATGATTCATGGAGACAAGGAACCTGCAAAAACAACAACCGACAATTTTCGAGAAAAATTTCCTGCAACATTTAGGACTAAGGACGGACACATGGTTCGTTCAAGAGCAGAAGTGATTATTGACAATGCGCTATATGACTACAAATTAGCACATGCTTATGAAAGAAAACTTCCAATCGAAGAAGATTTGTATTCGGATTTTTTCATACCGACTGAGAATGTTTATATAGAATTTTGGGGTATGGAAGATGACCCAAAATATGCAGAAAGAAAAAAGGTGAAACTTGAGATTTATAAAAAATATGACTTCAAACTTATAGAACTTAATGACACTGATATTTCTAACCTTGATGATTATTTACCGAAAAAGCTTTTAAAATTTAATATAAAAGTGTATTGACCAAAAATAAAAACGCCCTATAACATGCGGTATATTTTATTGCCGAGACAGTAGGTTATTCAAGGGTTGTAGCTCGCTTCAACTTTCGTGTAACTTGACAGGACAGTGCTCCGAAATCGGCAACAAAAACATACCGCCATCCGTTGGGCACTATGTAAAAAAACAAAATACCTATGATTGATAATCTTACAAAGCTAAAAGACTATGTGCCTTTATTCCAGACAATAATCTGGATTGGATTCATAGTTGTCTTTTTTCTGATCTATAAAAAGACTATAAGTGAAGTAATTAAAACCTTAATTCTTAGGATTAAGAAAGGGAGTTCAATTAAGGCAGGACCGATAGAAATTGGTGAAGAATTAAAGGGTATGCAATATGCCAACCAGACTGAGTCTTCGCCAGAAGTAAAAACTGGAAGTGATGGTCAACAAAGGGAGAATCATCGAAAAAAGATATATGAAAAAAACAAAGGATTATTCTTAACGCATTTGATTTATCCTTCAATAAAGTCCGGACAGAAGTTTGATATTTATATCTATCTAATTCGCCATAAATCTGATGATTTATCTGATATTGATAAGGCAGAATTCTTTTTTGGCCATATGTGGGGTAATAAGGTGTTTTCAGAGAAAACCAGGAAAGGTATCATCGGTATTTCTACCTCTGCATATTCACCATTTCTATGTACATGCCTAGTGAGGTTTAAGAATGGCGATGAAGTCCAACTTGACAGATACATTGACTTTGAGATTAGTAAAATTTACGATAAACTAGAATAACACAGTGCCCAACAGCGTGTATAAGCCATTGCTGGCAGCGGGTTTGCGTAAGGCAGCTCTTTTGGTCACCTTGGTGTACCTAGATAAGTAGGCGCCCTGATCACGCAACGGCTCATACACGCAAACGTTATGTACAATTGCATCTGTGTTCCAGCAATGGGTGCGCTGATGAGAGGT
>DYLN01000091.1:10666-13282 GCA_020722085.1 Melioribacter roseus | reverse complement strand
GTTTATGATGCGATTAACAGTATATTGTTATCTCGTTCTTTGTTATGGTTCTATCGGCAGAGGCGATATTGACATTGGCCGAATTGTTAAAATTGAATCCGGCGGCAATCCGCAGGCCGTGAATATTAGAACGGGGGCAAGGGGTTTATGTCAAATTATGAGGACGACTTGGGCGGATGTGTGCAAAAAGACCGGCAGGAAATGGTCGTGGAATATGGCATTTGACGGTGTAAAGAACAAATACATTGCCGAATATTATATTAACAAAGAAATTCCGAGGCTGATTCGGCATTACAAATTGCCTGACAGCAATGAAATGCGGCTTGCCTGTTATAATTACGGAGTGGGCAATTGCAAAAAACTTTACAAAAAATATGGGCGGGGCTGGTGTAAGCACCTGCCAAAGGAAACGAAAAACTATATATTGAGGTATAAGGAACTAAAATGAAGAAAAAACAAATACTTTTATGGCTTGAGCCGGAGCTGCTCGAAAGGTTAAGAAGCGAATTTGATGATGTTTGCCGCAAAGAGGGACAGTGGATAGACGGCAGGCGGCGGAGCTTTAACAGGTTTCTGGCAAACCGGCTGGAACAGTCGTTGTCGTCCAAAGCGGAGGTATAAAATGAAATCTATCAAAAACCACAAAATAAAGAAAAAGAATCGCCGGCTCATTACATTTTTAGATAAATGGAAAAATGAGCCGGATAATCTCGGCGAAAGGGTTTGGAGGGAAATAATTAAGAAATCAAAGATTAAGTGAGATTCACATATATTTCTAATTCAAGAATATATAAATTGTCCTGTATTTTTTTATTTCCTGAATCTGGTTTATTTGGATTCACTTTGCCTTGTAATATCAATAATCCTTCAGAAAGGTGCATAATTTTTTTTACCTCTGTTTTCCACGATACGCCTACAACGCACCAGAATGGCCCAGGTTTGATTTTCGCAATGGGGGCTGGCAGATTTCCTTGTCCGGCGGAATTGGCCTTCTAATTAAGACAATAATGGGCCATTGGAGTTTTCCGTTTCTATCGCAGATTGGGTATAGATGACTTTTTTGACCGTCTTCATACAGAAACCCCTCAAACCGTTTATCGCTCGGGGCATTACACAATCTGCTGTTTGCCTTATTAGGAGACTCGCCATAGTAATAATAGTTTCCATCTAACCATACCGGCCATTGAGCAATTTCGTACTGTTCGCAGCGTTGCCATTCAGGTTCGGATTTAGCCAATCCCTCTACATAGATGCGGAGTGATTTGGCAATCTCGTATAGGTTTTCAGATAACTTTTCAAGAGATTCCATATCCACAACTTATCCCTTTGTATTTTTTTTGGGTTTCCAGCCGGTTTTGCGTAGTGTGCCGTAGATATAAGCTGCGGCTCGTTTACCTTTTAGGCCGTGTTTAGCGGCTTGTCTTTTCAACTGTTTTTCAAGTTTTTTTGGCATTGTACACCTCAAATCATTTGTTTTTCTTTAACAAATTAGAAAAAGTTTTCACAATATCGTCCAGTGCGTTGCCTGCGCCGGCAATAACGCCATAAAGCCCGTTAACAATACTTTCCTGCTGTTCAGGCGTCGCATTCAACAATGAGTCTTTGACATTACTGTTTTTTAGGCCTGCGATAGATTCGGCCACAGCCTTTGTCGTCTGTTCATCTGTTCTGCCTTCGTTAAGTAGTTTAATAATTAAAGGCAGTCCATACATTAGGAATAATTGAAATTCAATAGCACCCATAAATATATCCTTTCTATAAAGTTATTAAAAAGCAGGGCGGTGAGCCGACGGCAACACACCGTCGTGAAAGGGCAAGGAAAATGGAAAAACTTTTACCGCCCTGCTACATCGGCTTATACTGTCGCCATTATACCTGCGAATATTGCCTTAACAAGCCTTATGAATTTATTTTGCAGGCATATCCAGCGGCTTAGCCGCCTTTGCAATTCATTTTGTCTGATTAAGAATTTTTCATTTTTGGTTTTCATTTTTTTGTCCTTTCAGATTTGTTTGAATTTGATTCCTTTGGAATTATCAAGTCTTTTATGTTCACACCGTTTTTCCGTTCATCGGCAGTTATTCCGCACTCGTCTATGTTGCCGGTAATGTCTGTAATATCGCCGTATAGTCCCGTAGTATCGCCTGTTAAACCGGCGTCAACTTTGCCGTACAATCCTGTGATGTCGCCTGTCAGGCCTGTGATGTCGCCGGTCATATCCGTAATGTCGCCGGTTAGTCCTGTGGCGTCGCCGGTTAGTCCGGGGCTGATGTGGCCAAACAATGCATTGCCCATATTACCTGTCAGGCCTGTGATGTCGCCGGTCATATCCGAGATGTTGCCTGTCAGGTAGGGGCTGATGTGGCCTGTTAAACCAGTGCTAATATTGCCAATTAGTCCAGTGATGCAGCCGGTCAGGCCTGTAATATCGCCGGTCAGTCCGGTGCTAATATTGCCGCACAGCCCTTTTGGCAGTTGAGACGAATTACTTATTATTACTTTTTTACCATTTTTGTAATAATAGAGTTCTTGTTTTTCCTGTCTTTTTCTTATCAATGCTCTTTTCATTTTTTTGTCCTTTCAAATTATTTCATTCTCAAAACCGAGATGTGCCTT
>DYLN01000091.1:9229-10566 GCA_020722085.1 Melioribacter roseus | reverse complement strand
TTTTCATTT
The DNA here is from genome assembly GCA_020722085.1 of Melioribacter roseus. Taxonomy (GTDB): domain Bacteria; phylum Bacteroidota; class Ignavibacteria; order Ignavibacteriales; family Melioribacteraceae; genus Pyranulibacter. Next base: position 10,557 of record DYLN01000091.1, on the reverse strand, counting down.
TTTTGTCCTTTCAAATTATTTCATTCTCAAAACCGAGATGTGCCTTGCCGGTAAGTTTGAGTAATTTGTCTGCGTGCTGATTATAGCCAAAATCGTCAGGCGTAAATTCGTTTGGTGAAGCCGATTTCAAAAGGCCGAGTTCGGTATAAAGGTTTGCAATAAGCTCTGAACAGAATACTGTTGATTCGTCAGGTTTGTTATGACCGAGTATAATACCATCATACGCCGCACCTGCAAGCTCCAACAAATCAGTTTCATAGGGTTTGCCGAGATTGTCTTCAACAAATTTTTCAGTCTTTTCCTGAAGAATATCTCTTGTGAGCAATGGTTCATCAATGAATAATTGCCGGATGGCGACCTTGCCTTTGTGATTTTTGATAATTCCCGACAGGAAGTTTATCTGCACGCCTTTTTTATCTTTTCGGTGCATCGTGCTTTCAAACAGCATAATGCGATTTTTGTATCGCATAACTGCTCCGATATGCTGCCAGCGGGATTTTTTTATTTTTGACAGCGTGCAGAACCATTTGATTATAAGACTTATCCAGCCCTTGCCGCTAAACAGGACTACATCGCCGGTTTTTAATGTCGGTCTGATTATTTCATATTTTATTGCCATAAGTTTCTGTTTCTTTTTCTTGATTTTGATAAAATGTATTACCGCAGAGAAAACATTTTCTCTGCATTTTGCCATATTTCTCAACGACTTTATCGCTTAATTCGCCGCCGCATACAGGGCATTTACTGTTAGGGTCATACGGTATATTTTCAAATTGTGTTTTCATTTTGCGCACCCTTTTAGTATCAGTATCGGCATTCCAATCAGAATTGTAAAGTTTATTATTAAAGTTATTAAAAACAACCAGTTAAATTTGTGTCTCATTTTAAGCCTTAATAAGTGATAATTGTTTCTTCTCAACCGGCCTTAAGCAATGAGGGCTGATAAACAGTCGCTCCCTGTGTCGATTTTCACTTTTTGTCTTGCTCCTGTTTGAATATCCGCCGTTTGCCGACCATTTATAAATTGTCCAGTTGTTAGCAACAAGAGTTTGATATTCATCTTCATATCCAGCAACTATGATTCTGTAATCTTTAATCCTGCCACGCTCTAATACCCATTCTTCGACATCTTTTGCAACAGTAAGACTTTCCTGATGATATAGGTTTCTATCTCTAAACTTGCTTGAGTATGGAGGGTCAAAAAACATACCTACGGGAGAATTCTTATTTTGCCAATTACCGCCGCATACCCTTGTCCAGTCGCCACAAACGACCTTTACATTTCGCAGACGCCGTGATAATGCCCGCAGCCATTCATAAACATTAGA
>DYLN01000091.1:5720-9129 GCA_020722085.1 Melioribacter roseus | reverse complement strand
GGGTTAATCCTTCGCCTATCCAGCAGCTCGCTGCCCATACCCAGTATCCGGCAAGTTTGGCATCATACCATTCGGGGTCATTGCAGAGATTTTCCAGTAATCGCTGTTCGTTTTCTATTAAGACTTTTTTGCGGGCCATTAAATCTGCGTGATTAACCGGCCAATCACACCATTTGGCAACCCCATCGGGGTCAAATTGAATAGCCCTCCATACATTTGCAATAAACCCGTCTTTGTCATTGATTACCTCATATATCTTTTCGTGGGCCGTCTGCGGTCGTTTTAATAATACTGCACCGCTGCCAAAGAACGGCTCGATATACTGTTTAACATCCCCAAGATATTTCCAGACAATATCAGCAATCATAGATTTTCCGCCAAAGTAAGGGAACGGCGCTTTTAAGTTTGTGTCAAATTCCGGCTGTGTCATATTGTGCTGTACCCAGTCTTTGTTATTACATAAACATTGCGGATATATTTCCTGCAACGCCTTAACTTCTGCAAATCATTTTTATGTGCAAGAAAAAAATCAACAGTAATTTCCGGCCTGTATTTGTTCAGCAGTTTAAGGTATCGCTTTGTTCGATTATCGATGTATCCTTTGGCTTCTATGTAGTAAAATGTTCCGTCAGGGTTAAGAATATCAAAATCGACTTTCCATTTATCATCGGGGAATACAAATGCCGTTCGTTCGTAGTCCCAGTCTTTGATTATGCCAACATCTTTCCACAGCTGGATAATCCCTGCAACCTTTGCCTCAAGATGCGATTTGAATAAATACTCTCTGTCTGCTACTTTACATAATACTTTGTTTGCTTTGTATTTCATTTTTTGCCTTCTTGAAATTATGATTTTTGCAGTATGTTCCTGTGCCTATGGCCACCTTATAACCTCTGATATTACAAAATACCCTCTCATTAGAGTTTTCTGTTTCAACGGCGAATATGCAATTTTTACAATTCTTGTTTATCATAACAAAACGTTCTTTTGAATCTCAACAGCATTTCATCAATCATCCGCGTACGCTCGGCAATATCCATTGTATGCCAATTCATATCATTTTTATTTTCCAAAATAATATACAGCCACCTCAAGTGTTGCAATATATCTTCACTAAGAATTTTCATTTTATTTTGCCTTTCCAGCAAACATTCCGTATCCAGTTGCAAAGTTTGCAAAAGTTGCAGCCTCTTCAAAAAACATTAACTGTGCAACGCCGGTTTTTCCATTTCGATTTTTGTCAATAATCGCCTCTGCCCTGTATCTTTCGTCTATTGGCAGTTTGCCAGCCTTGTCATAATATGCCGGACGATATAACATAATCACAACATCCGCATCACTTTCCAAGCAACCGCTGTCCCGAAGGTCGCTCATTCTCGGCCTGTGGTCTTCTCTTGATTCAACTGCTCTGCTTAATTGGCTCACAATAACCATTGCGACATCGTGTTCAATCGCCAACTGTTTAAGTCTTGCGGATATTTCTGCAATTTCCTGATTTCTGTTTTCGTGTTTTTTGCTCGTTCGTATAAGCTGCAAATAATCTATTATGACAACATCAATATCGCCATATTGACTTTTAACCTGCCTGATAATCATTTCAAAAGTTGAAACGTTCACCCTCTTTGGCTGGGCAATTAAAATATTTGAATTCCGCACTTGACTCGCCGCTTTGATAATATCTGTATTCTCTGGGTTTAAGCAAATATGTTTCACGCTCTCTTTGGCAATACTGCCAATCATTCTGGCAATAATATGCTGCCATCCCATTTCAAGCGTGATAAATAATATTCTTTTCTCTTTAAGACCGGCATTTACTGCCGTAGCTATTGCGAAACTTGTCTTGCCCATACTTGGCCTGCCGGCAATGATAATCATATTTTTTCGTTCATAGCCGCCGATGATATTATCCACGTTTGATATGCCTGTTGGCACTATGCCTCTTTTATTTGTCAAATCCTCAATTGCTTTTGCTGTATATTTTTCTGTTGGGAATAAAATACCGCCTGTATTTTCAATTCGTAGGCCCAGCACTCCTGTTGTTATTTTGTTTAACAGTTCATCAGGGTCATTTATTTTTTTTGTCAGACTTTGAAACTCCTCTACAGCCGCAACAATTTGGCGATAGTGGAATTTCTTTTTAACCTGTTTTGCATAGTATATTGCGTTATCTGCCGATGGTGTAGTGTCAAGCAATAATTTCAAATATTGATAGCCTCCTGCATCATCAAACACTCCATCGTCTGTTAGCATTTGCCGTATCAGCAGCGGGTCGCTCATTTCGCCGTAAGTCAGGTATGCCTTGTTGACATAATCAAATAAAATTCTGTGTTTATTTTCAAAAAAATCATCTTTGTTCAGCAGGTCGCAAACATCAGGGATTTTTTTGGGGTCGAGAAGCATACTGCCCAATACGCCTGCTTCCGCCTCTCTTGAAAACATTTCAGAGTAGCCCTCAATTTTTTTTGTATTCATCATAGTTTTGCCAGCTCCCATTTTTCGTTGTATAGTTTATTTCTTTCAGATGCTATCTCGTTATATTCTATCGGATAAAGCTTTTTCATAGCTGCCATTCCTTCAGGTAGAATTTCAGGATATTCAATATGGTATTTTATAAATTCTTCTTTAGTTCTGAAATATGCCTCTTGCTCTTCGGGTGGCTCGCCAGCGGCGGTAGCCGCTATTTTTTCAAAAATTTCTTTTTTTTCTTTTTCTTTTTTTTCTTTAAAATCTTTTTCTTTTCCTTCTTTTTCTTCTTTTTCTTCTTTTATATTCTTATATATTCTTGTATGTGTCTTTTTGTTGTCCGTTTGTTGTCCGTTTGTTGTCTTTTTGTTGTCTTTTTGTTGTCCATTTTGTTGTCCATCATTTTCATCACTTTGGTATTTTTCCCAGTTTTTGATAGTAATAATGCGGAATTTATTAGTTTTTTGTTGTTCAATTTGTTGTTCATTTTCAAAATATTTTAATATTCTTTCTATTGTGGTCTCTGATATCTTGATTATTTTTGCTAATTTCTCTCGACTTGTGATTAGTTGACCTGGCTGAAGTGTAATTTTTTTGTTATTCCAGACAAAACTTGTAGGCTTATAATTGGCATTTAAAAGCAGTATAATCCATAAATAGCCATAGTAGATATTTTCAGATATAGGATTATCCAGAAATTGTCGATGTAGTTTAATCCATCCCTGCATAATGCATCTCTAAAAAAAACCGGCCAAAGGCTGCAAGCAATCAGTATAAACGGCTGGTGAGCCGTAAAAGAGATGTACCGATGGCCGGTTAATGTTAGACTTATTAAGTTTTATACTAAAAGCTTGCATAGTAGTATTTTCTCATAGGTGTAATTGTTTATCAACATAAAATTTTAATATTTTTTATTTTTTTGGACATTGCTATTTTTGCTGGGTTT
>DYLN01000091.1:1742-5620 GCA_020722085.1 Melioribacter roseus | reverse complement strand
GGGTTTCTTGTGGGGTTTCTGCAGCAGAAATACTAAAATCGAATTTATTTTTTTTCTTTTTCTTTTTGTTATTTCCTTTAATTTTCCAATATAGCGTGCTGTACGGCGCTCGCTTATATTCTTTTTTAACCTCGGCGGCGATAATTTTATCATACCGCTCTGATAAAGATTTTATTTTTTCGTTCCTGATATTCTCAAATTCGTTAAATGTCATTCCTCGGCAATCATTGCACAGGCCGTCTTTTATAAATTCCTCGGCCAGCGTTCTTCCGCATTCCTTGCATGTGATTAAAGTTGTCATATAATCTCCAGTTAAAAAGGTATATCAAGGACGCTCTCTTTGGTCTCTTGTTGTGAAGACTGCCCCTCTATCTGTTTATTTTCGTCCTTGGGTTTGAACGATATTGTAAGATATGTGCCTTTTGAGCCTTCTTTTTTCCAAAGGCTTGCCCATATTTTTATTTTGTCCCCGCACTGCGGGCAAATAATCATTCCATCACCTCGATAATCAGGCTGTGTATCTTTTTCTTTATGGTTATTTTTAAACAATATTCCCGAGTTTGGATATTTATCTGTCATTTTTTTATTCCTCTTTTAGTTTTGTTATAGTCTTTCGCCATTGTGTTTGTGTATAAGCCTCTTTGGCTTTATAATTCACTTCAACTTGTTTCCACTCAATGCAATATTCAGCGCAAATAATATTTTGGCCCAGGGTGAAATTCTGTTTAAGATAGTGGTCTAATTCTTCGCATACTTCCTCATACTCTGTATGTGCTGGTGATAGTTGTTCCCGCCGAGCCAGCAGGCCGTATAAATCATCATCATTATTTATAATCTTTATTTTGTCTTTGTCCGCAATCAAATCCGGCATACAAATATGGAAAAACGGACAGTTTGCGCATTCGGTCTGTGAGTTTATTTTGGGCGGCGGTTTTTTGTCGGCTACGGCCTTATTGATTCTGTCTGCTTTTTGGAGCAGGCTTTCGGCAAGCTGATAGTCAAGCTGCCAGCTTATCACCTTAAAATCCCACAGATTTGCCTTGTTGATAAAAATCAACGCGCAGTTATTAAGATTGTGGGCCAAAGAGTAAAGAGTAAGCTGTGGAATATAACTGCGCATATAGCCATACTTTTTAATGCTGTTTATATCTTTGATTTGCGCAAATATGTTTGGATTTGACGTCTTTATATCCACAACACCCCAGTTTTCCCAATCGTTGTTTGCATTTTGAATTTGCAAAATACCGTCGATTGTACCGCTGATATTATATTTTTCAAACAGATTATCTTTTGTGGGCATTTGCTTGCCGATTATTCTGAACTTCGGCTCGGTTTCATTGCCGATTTTTTTTAGATTATCCTCAGCCACCGGCTCTAATATGTTGCCCGTAGCAAATATACCAAGCATACTGTCTTTATCACTTGTTGCCTTATCCCATTCGGTACGCCAATAGAATAATCGCCGCTCGCACACATCGCCGAGCATAGAGCATCGATTAGTGGGGAAACCTGTTATCGCCTTTCGTGATTTGACAAGGGCGGTATGTGCGCCCTGCCGCAATAATTCGGTTGTAAAATTAGTTTCCATTTTTGGATACTCCTTCAATAGCCTTTTTAACTCGTCCAATTGTGCTGTTTAGCCAATTTCCGGTAAGCTCGTTATGCTTTTTGCCTTTAATAACTTTGCCTTCTTTATTGACAAAACTTGACATTTGGATTGCAATAATATCTGCCCGTTCCACTGCTGTTGACATTTCGGCCTCTTCTGCTGTTATGTCAATGATTTGGCAGTCGTTTATTTGTTCGTCAAATCGTGCGGATGCAGGCATTTCAGCAATCTGCATACATAATTCCCAAAGCTGCTTTTGCTTTTCAACATCTGATTTGCTCGTGCCGCCCTGCAGGCCTGTCTTATGCTCGACATTCGTTGCGGTCTGTGATACACCTTTTAATATTTTTTCAAGTTCAGATATGGGCAGGCCTCTCAATCCGAGTAGTGATTTGACGGCATCACCCCTTGCGATATGTACCGCTGCCATTTGTATATCATTTTCGTTAATATCCTCAAGCGGCCTGAACTCTTTATCCTTCTTCCCAAGAAAAGGCTCCCTGCTGTCATACAGGCCTACACCTATAGTCTTTCGCCCGTATAATTCGCCGGTGATTTGCGCACGGTAGCGATAGCCCTTTCCGTTTGAATCCGTAAAGTTTTCTTTTTCAATTCTCAAATCTGAAAAAGATATTTCAAACATTGTGCCGATTCGTTCGGCTGCTGCCGATTTCAAACAGGCCGTATCGCCGAATCGCACCCAATCTTCCTTATAAGTCTGTGATAGAATTATTATATCTCTTGCCGCCTTATACCTCGGCGCAAGCTGTGCCTTCTTTTCAAGTACGGCTAACATAATCTCCGGGTCGCCGCCCATAGTTAATGCGGCTACTTCGCCCTTAACTTTTACATCGATAGGCTCAGGCAGGTTTTCGCCGCCGATATTTTCGCCGCCAACACTTCGTTGTGATATTTCGTTTTTCATTTTTGTTTTCCTTTCTAATTTATTCTGATTTTTCAGATTCATTTTGGGCGTCTCGCCATTCATCATAACATTCCTCGCAAACCTCTTTGGAGAAATAGTAATAATCCTTGTTTATTATAAATAGTTTGTTGCATTCACGCCCACACACAGAGCAGGTGTAATGCGGAAACATCCAGCTATTTACGTCAAAGTTTTTAATTAAATCAAAAATCATTTTACACCCTTTAGATATAAGCCATACTCTTTGATATGTGCAATGCCGTTTCTTGTTTTAACGGCGACCGTTCTGCCGTAGATTTTATTGCCCATTTTTTTTAAATCCCAAATCCTTGCGCCGAGTCTCATACATCCAAACAGCTTTAATGCTTTAAGCGGCGTGATAGTATTGCCTTCGGCCAAATAAGTAAGAATCTTACTATTTTGTGTTTCTCTCATTTGTATTTCCTGTGCATAATAAAGGCAGCAGCGTTTAATCCCGTTTTGTAAGGTAGCACGCCGCTGCCTATTGCTTTTAACCTGCTCGCCCGCTGTCCTTCCATAGTTCGCAAGACGAGCATAAATAATAGCGTCCGTGCCTAATTCATTCGCTTTAATATATCAAACAGCCTGTCAAGATTGGCCGCTGTCATTTCAGTTTTTCCGGACAGAAATTTATATATTGTGTCCTGATGAATGTTGGCCAATCTTGCCAGTTTCGCTATGGGAATCTTTTTCCCTTTTATTGTCATTTTAAGTTTATTTCGCAGTTTCATAACGAAAATAATCATACGATTATATTCGACACCTGTCAATAAAAAAAATCAATATTTTTCAAAAAATATTTACAGATTTTTATAACTGCCTATTGTATATAGACTTGCAGCTGCAAAAATATTTGATTATTTTTATTATCGACCCAGCCATTGCTTACTAGTGGAGTAATCCCAACTGCAATATACATCCTGTGATGCCGTCCCGCAGGATAGTCTGATTATGACTGTTTTGGGTGCGGCAGTTGTATTTCTGTAATTAACGGATACTCTTTGCCAGTCGGTGATAGAGCCGTCATAGCTGTCCAGATAATCTACGGCAAGTGCTGTACCGCCGGTGATAACATCATCGGACGCATCTATAATTTCAAGCCGCGGTATATATGTTGAATTATTACCACTTATTTTGATAATACCCCTAACAATAAGATTCTCATGGGCGTCAACGACTGTTGTTGCCTGCTTGAAGCATAAATTATCGGTATTGCCCATATCCAGTAAATATACATACGGGAACTCTAACGCTCCGTTCGGATAGGTTGCGGTGTCTCTGGTAATCACTCCGCCAGTCGTCCATCCCCAGAAATTACCTGTC
>DYLN01000091.1:0-1642 GCA_020722085.1 Melioribacter roseus | reverse complement strand
CGTAAAGCAATCCGCAGATGCATTATTCATAACAATACGGATATTTCGGGTTATAAAAACAACCTTTGCACCAGCCGCCTTTCCGACATCCAGATTATTAGTAAGGGTAATGATTTTGCCCGTGCCGTCGATAGAAGAGATTGATTCCAGTGTGCTTTCCGGCAATGTACCGCTAATGTCATCTATCCGTATCTGCACCGTACGACCATCTGCGCTCAGGTCATTATAGACAGCGGTAATGTCGTCATCGACGGTAATGACGGCGTCCCCTGTGCCTTCTGCCCCTGTAAGTGTGGTGAACGGAATTGTTATCTCATCACAGTATAAGGATACTGTAAGACCAGACGTGCCGCTCACGCCTACATTACCGTCAAATCTTATAGTCGCCGTTCTGGATGCAGGCAAGGGCGATGCGGCTGTTCCGCACTTTAAAGTACCTGAGCCGCCCATATTGCCGTTTGTATAAAGACTGCTGCTTGCAGATGATGCCAGTTCAAGCGTGCCGTTTATGGTAATAGTACTATACTCTACGGCAGAGCCGTCGTAATTATGCGTGACCGTATGTCCGGATGCAATAACAACGGCGTCTCCGGCAACAGGTACGCTGCCGCCTACCCACGTTGTCCCTGCGTTCCATTCACCACTGGCCGCCGATGTTATTGTTGCCGCATTGCAAAATGCTGCCGAGCAGAGCATTATTAGAATAATAAGTTTCTTTATTTTTTTCATTTTATCACCTCTACAAGTTTGGTATTAAGTTTTTTTAGCTTATCAATATTTATTTTTTTAAGGGTATTATTAGATGCGCCGAGCAGGGTATCTATCGCCTGTTCGAGCATCATATCCTCATCAGACTGCATTGCCTCTATATTATTAGCGGCAATTTGCCCTGCTGCCAAATCCGTATCGGCCTTAATATCCATTCTTAAACCATTTACATCAACAATGGTGTACTTAACCCCGTCAACTCGGTAAGTACCGGCGATTTTGATAGCCCCTAAAACGCCCATTGTTATTATTAGTATTATCAAAATCATTATCAACCTTTTCATATCAATATCCTTTCAAAAAAGTTTAATTTCAAAAACCGCACGGGCGGGAGAAAACTTGAAAAAGCACCCGTGCGGCGTGGAGGAGAAATGAGAAGAATTAAAAAAACTCTCTTAACTCATTCATATTATTCTGCCATTCCAGTAATTTGTCAACGATATATTCTATTCTTATTTTAAGTGATTTATTATCGCATCCGTCGCCAAGCCTGTGCAGACGGCTTATTATTTCAATTACATTTGCATTACAGATATTCAATGTGTCTTTATTGGTATTCATTGATGTTTGTTCGCTCCAAACAGAAACGCCATAGCCGCCATAGCCGCACCAATTACAGCCGAGACAAAGCTGCTGATTACGCTATTAACCCAAGTGCTTTTGACCTGCTTTGTTTCTGCGATATGATTTTCAAGGTCTTTTTTGGTATTCAAAAATGCAGCGACCAGACCTGTTTTCTCATAATCGCCCAGAAGAGCATTCTTGATTTCTTTTAAGTCCCTGCCTATTTCCTCCTGGGCCTTTGATAACAGCTCAAACTGGCCTTTACAGTGTTGCTCATACATTGTCCTGTCGCATTCATTATTCATTAGTC